>JAPLKN010000151.1 GCA_026388075.1 Elusimicrobiota bacterium | reverse complement strand
GTTTAAGCTTAAATGGGCTATGTCCTGATAAGCGGCTTAATTGCCTAATACTAAAGCCTTCGGTTACCCAAAGCTTAAACCAATGCTGTTCTTTGCGCACTTTGTTTTGTGGTAACTTCCAGACAAAAGTTCTACCACATTGCAAACATCTAAATCGTTGCTTTTTGTTGATCGTTTTGCCGAACAACTTGACATAACTGCTTTTGCATCGCGGACAGTGTTTTTTTCATGAAAGTTAAACCCTTTTAACTTTCATGCTACCATTAATATTGTGTTCCGTCTATCTTTTAGCTGTTTAGAAGCATTTTTAGCAACACTTTTTAACCTTTATGCCCATCCCGAATTTATTTCGGGATCTTGTCTTATTCGCATTATTAGACTTTAGAAAAACATAAGGACTTTTTCAACTATCTTTAAATGACAATGCTGCACAATTTAGTATATCTGGCAACCTTGCAAAATAGAAATGACATTGCCATAATGTAAGTATGTAATTTGGAGTTGGCAATTCCAAAATATACATGTAAAATGGAACCATTAAATAATGTGCTGAAAAACCTTCCGGGTATTTTAAGATGAAAGGGTAGCATACGCTGGACTGAAGCGTGTCTGCGCGATTGGGAAACGATAGAATTGATATGGTAAACAAATACGATTGCTATGCAATAATAATTGGAGCAGAAATGGGAGGATTTAAATGAGAAAATTATTTTTTGCTATTTTTGTTATTTTTTCAGCGGGAATATTGCTTGCAGATGTTCCGAATGAGATTGTTTATCAGGGGAAACTTAAGGAATACGGTTGCCTGTGAATGGGACAAGGAATATGCTCTTTGAAATTTATCCTGCAGCATCTGGTGGAATTGCCTCATGGACATCCGGGACACAAAGCGTTACAGTATCTTCAGGGATTTTCAACTATGTACTGACCCCAACTGTTGACTGGCGTGGGAAAGATTTTTGGATTCAGTTGACAGTAAATTCAAAGGTATTATCGCCCAGAGAAAAAATAACCGCACAATTGTATTCTTTGCACTCAAAGACTGCTGAGGGTCTTTCGGGGGATTCTGGAGCGGGAATTTCTATGGAAGTAGGTTCTCAAGTGCTTGCAACACTCAGCAATACAGGAGAATTTAAAACACTCTCTTCAGGGACAACCTATTATATGGTGCCAAAAGGCGCGATAATAATGTGGTCGGGAACTATTGCCAATATACCAGCCGGCTGGAGACTTTGTGACGGAATTGATGGAACGCCTGATTTGACAGATAGATTTATTATGGGAGCTTCGCTAGCAGATGCTCCCGGAGACGGAGTATACTCTTCTAGTTCAAGGGCAATAAGCGCAAGTCAATTGCCAGCTCACAACCATTATGCAAGTTGTTCAAGCAATGGTTCGCATACACATACATTGTCCAGGTGGAACGGGTCTTCAACCCCCATCTATCAGGTTATGAATGATTGGAGAGATACTGGTGGAACAGCTCAGCAAAACTCTACTGACTCATCCGGAAGCCATAGTCATACAATTACGGTAGATGATACTGGAAAAACCCGAGACAATGCGATAGATTTCAGGCCAAGATATTACAAATTAGCATTTATCATGAAATTATAAAATCAATAAACAATACAAAATATCCAAAAGTACAAACCTTAAAGGAGAGAAATGAACTATGTGTAATGAAGCATGTTTAGATTTTATAAGGAATGTTACCAATAAAGAAGAATTGGAAGGAAAACAGGTTTTGGAAATAGGCTCGCTTGATGTAAACGGATCAGCGAGAAGTTTCATTGAAAAGATGGGACCTTCAAAATATTTGGGAATAGACATTGTAAACGGCAACGGTGTTGATGAAATATGCAGTATTTATGATATCTTGGAAAAGTACGGCAATGAGAGTTTTGATGTTGTTGTTTGTACTGAAGTAATGGAGCATGTAAAGGATTGGAAAAAAGCGATAAGCAATATGAAAAAAATTATCCGAAGGGGAGGGATAATATTATTAACGACAAGGTCTTCCGGATACAAATATCACGCCTGGCCGTACGATTTTTGGAGATTTGAAGCTGACGACATGAAAAATATATTTTCGGATTTCAGTATATTGAGAATAGAAAAGGGATTGGATTCACCCGGAGTATTTGTTAAAGCCAAAAAACCCGGAAATTTTGTTGAAAATAATATTTCTCATTATAAGCTATATTCCATTGTGGCAGATAAAAACGTTTCAACTATTTCTTCCGTTGATTATTTAATAAACTTTCATCGGTTGTTCCTATTGTTTGCAAAAGATAAGTTAAGGCCACTATTGCCGCAAGCTTTTAAGAATATTGTAAAAAAAATATTAGGAAAGTAGGAAATCCTAGGATTAGCCCGTAATAATATGAGGCCTTCTATTCCTGTACTTTATGGTTGAACGTAGTGTCTGTGTAGTAAGAGAAAAATGTCCTCATGTTGTTAACTTGGCTCTGTTCTCAAATCGAGGAGTATGGCGGAATAAAAAAAATACCTCACACAAATTCTTTCTCTACTTTAGAGACTTCTGCAACACATATTCACGCCATAAAAGTAAATGATGTAAGGCAAACGAGGAGAGATCCTATGGCAATAGACCGGCTTATTATAAATTAGCTTTTATTATGAAACTGTAATTTCAGAAGATACGAATATGAATGGAAATAAATACGATTATGATGCAATAATTATAGGAGCCGGGATAGGAGGGCTTGTTTGCGGGTGTTATTTGGCCAAAGCCGGGCTGAAAACACTTATTGTTGAAAAAAACGCCCAGCCCGGAGGATATTGCACATCTTTTACTAGAGGGGGTTTTACTTTTGACGCCTGTGCTCATTCTTTAGGAAGTTTACGAGAAGGAGGAATATTAAATACGGTTTTAAGTGAACTTGACTTAAAAGGAAGAATTCAATTTGAAAGATATGATCCCTCGGATATCATAATAACACCAGATTTGAAAATTAACATTTACAATGATTTAGCAAAAACTATTCAAGAATTTCAGAAATATTTTCCGGAAGAATCAATAAGTGTTAATAATTTTTTTGATTTTGTAAATAAAATATCAGGATCAGAATTGAGCTCTTTAGCAAAACAGCCATTTTCAAATATTCTAGATAAATATTTCAAAGACAAAAAGCTAAAAGCTATTATATCCATGCCAATACTTGGGAACGCCGCTCTCCCTCCTTCAAAAGTTTCTGCTTTTACTGCCTTGACTCTGTATAAGGAGTTTATCTTAGATGGCGGATACTATCCTATTAATGATATGCAAGAGTTTCCCAATAAATTGGCGCAAAAAATTAGTGAATTGGGGGGCAAAATTGTAAACCTTAGAAAAGTAAAAAAAATAGAAGTTGACGAAAATATAGCAAAAGGAGTAATTTTAGATGACGGGTCTTTCATTTCCGCAAAATATATAATATCAAATGCCGATACAAGACAAACTTTCATTGATATGTTGGATAAAAAATATGTGACTAATAATTTTGTTAAGAAAATTGATAATATGATTCCTTCTTTATCAGCTTTTGTAATTTATATGGGGATGGACAATGCTTTTAAAACTGAATATAATAATTCAACAATATGGTATATGCCACATTATGATATTGAAAAAATGTATGTAACTGCAATAAACGGAAATATAGAAAATATCGATTGGTTTTTGATGAAATACTATGACAAAAAAAATGTTTTACAGCTTTTTTTTAACATGCCATATATAGATTCAAATTATTGGAAAAATAATAAAGACGAAGTCTCAAAAAATCTATTAGAAAAAGCAAAAAAAATATTTCCTGATATGTTTATAAAAGCAAAATATATTGATTCAGCCTCACCTTATTCACTTTATAATTGGACGAATAGATGAGAGCGTTAATCAAAAGAGATGGTATTTATGGGACTATTGATGAGTTACTTGAAACAAGGGTAAAAGATGGATATAAAATACTTGAAGCTGGATGTGGTTCAGGATTGACGACATTGACATTATGTCTAAATAAAAAAGGGATTATTCCTACTTTACTTGATATTAATGAAACAATTCTTAATGAAACCAAGAACAACTTTGCGGAACAAAATATTAGTGCGACATATGTTTTGGGTTCTGTAGATAATTTGAAAGATTTTGATGATAATACATTTGATTTTGTGTTTAATGAAGGAGTTATTGAGCATGCACCGATAAATGTTGAAAAAGCGATTTCTGAGATGTTGAGAGTAAGTAAAAATAAAGTATTAATTATTATTCCTGACGGCGATAATATTCTGTATAAGATAAAGAAGGCGCTTAAACGATTATTAGGGACTTGGGGCTGGGACAAACTGTACGGCTACGAGAGGAACGTAGGTGCAAGATATTTTAGAGGCCTAAAATATAAGAAAATTAATATTGGATACCAGAATGTTGCATATATCTTAGAAAAGTAATGTAACATTTCATTCCTGAAATAGTAGACAAGGTCAAGCTAACAAGATAATTTGATCTATTTTGCAATAATGCTTCTCATACGCATGCAATACGAGAAGGGCAAATCCTAAGGGAAGAAAATGAACTATGTGTAATGAAGCGTGTTTAAATTTTGTAAAGAATACTGTCAGCAAAGAAGAATTGGAAGGAAAACAGGTTTTGGAAATAGGCTCGCTTGATGTAAACGGATCAGCGAGAGGTTTCATTAAAAAGATGGGACCTTCAAAATAGTAAATGCCTGGCACCAATTTTGGGGGGACCCGCATTGGGGAATGAACAAGCAATATGAACAATAAATACGATTATGATGCAATAATTATAGGAGCCGGGATAGGAGGGCTTGTTTGCGGGTGTTATTTGGCCAAAGCCGGGCTGAAAACACTTATTGTTGAAAAAAACGCCCAGCCGGGAGGTTATTGCACTTCTTTTAAGCGAGGCAACTTTCTGTTTGATGCTAGTGTTCATTCCTTGGGCAGTTTTCGCGAAAATGGAAATATAAGAAAAGTATTTGATGAGCTGGAATTAGATTATAAAACCAACATTGTTAGAAAAGACCCGTCAGATATTATCAAGAGTGATGATTTTGAAATATTCTTCTGGAACGATATAGACAAAACCATAGATTCTTTCGCAAATGTATTTCAAAATGAAGCCGAAGGCATAAAAAGTTTCTTCTACTATTTGTCCGGAAAAGAATCGGGCCCGTCCCTTTTTAATTTAAGCAAAATATCTTTTTTAGAGTTATTGCAGAAGTATTTTAAAGACCAAAAATTAATTTCAACTCTTTCTTTGCCGATTCTTGGCAACGCGGGCTTGCCGGCTTCGTTGGTTTCTTCGGTAACAGCTGTTGCCCTCTATAGGGAGTTTATTTTAGACGGAGGATATTATCCAGAAGGAGGGATGCAGAGATTCCCGAATCTGTTAATGAGAAAATTCGCCGAGTTAAACGGAGATATTTGGCTAAAAGAAACTGTTAACAGAATATCTATACAAAAAAATATTGCCACGGATATTAAAACAGTTTCCGGGAGAGAAGCCTCGTCAAAATACATAATTTCAGGAGTAGACGCTACTCAAACATTTCTAGATTTAATTGAAGAAAAAGACCAGTCCGAAAATCTTGTAATAAAGCTTAAAGAAATGAAGCCATCGCTCTCCATGTTTATTGCATATCTGGGAATTGAAAATTATGAAAATAAATATCCTGGAACAAATTATTGGTTTATGCCATATTATGATCTTGAAAATGCATATAAAAAAGCCGAGTCAGGCAGCATAGATAGTCTGGATTGGTATCTGGCAAGGATGTCGCAGGACAAGAAAACTGTTTTAGGCATGGTAAACGCACCTTTCAATAATGGGAAATATTGGAAAAAAAACAAAAATAATATGTTGGAAAAATTAATAACTAAAATGGAACAAGTTATGCCAAATTTATCAAGGCACATATTATATAAGGAAGCGGCAACTCCGCACACTTTGTTTAAATGGACTTTAAACCGAGATGGCGCAGCTTATGGCTGGGCAGGGACTAAAGGCCAATTAGCGGATCTGGACTTTAGGCAATCGTCATATATAAAAAATCTTTTTCTGGCTGGACACTGGACTAGTTTGGTTCAGGGTATTCCTGGAGTGGCATTTATTGGGAGAAGCACCGCTGATATAATTACAAAAAAGAGGAAAAATTGAATCTATTCGCAATCGCAGGTTTATCTTGCGGAATCACATCATTGATACTAGGCCTGGTAGCCATTATTTATGGGAAAATAAAGCTGCATAGAATATTGGCTTTTTTCAATATTGCAGTTGCTTTTTGGGGTTTCGGAGGGTACCTTGTAGGAATTGCGACTACAAATGAAGCTGCGATTTTTGGTTGGAAGTTTGCACACATAGGCGGAATGTTTGTTTCTATTTTATTTTTTCATTTAGTATCAACATTGTGCAAAAAGAAAAACACAGTATTATTAGTCTTTGGTTATTCACAGGCCGTAATTTTTAATATTTTAAGTTGGTTTACATATTCGTTCATAAACCACACAAGGCTCACTTATAATATTTATTATAATGACACAACTTTTCTATTTGGCTTAGCCGTTTTTTCTTATGTGTTCCTCGTAGCTTGGAGTTTCATAGAACTTCTGATGGCTTACAAAACGGCGGGGGCTCAAGAGCGAACCAAAATACTTTATGTAATTTTTGGCTTTATGTTTGGTTTTCTTGGCGGAACATCTACTTTTTTGCCGGAATTTCGCATAGACTCTTTCTATCCTGCCGGCAATTTTGGCATAGTAATTTATTGTGTTATCGTGACTTATGCAATTCTTAGATACCGGCTTCTGGATATGAGAGTCGCGATCACAAGAACCGGCATATTTGTTATACTTTATGCTATTGTCTTGGGAGTACCTTTTTACATAGGGTATATAACCCATTCCTGGATTTTATCTACGTCTTTTGCTGCGATTTTAGCTACTATTGGGCCGATTGCCTATCGAGTACTCCAGAGCAGGGCTGAAAATATTATCCTTGCCGAGCAAAGAAGGTATCAGAAAATTTTGATACAAGCAGCAGAGGGTATGGCAAGGGAGCACGATCTAAAAAGGTTATTAAATCTTATAGTGCACGTTGTTACAAGGATAGTAAGAATTCGTTTTGCTGCTGTATTTTTATATGATCAGGAGAATAAAAAATATACTTTGAGGGCTGTAAGGGATCATATGAAAATATGCATAGATTTAGAAATTGATGAAAAAACCCCATTTAGCGAATATATTAAAAAACACAGAGACCCTTTTCTTATTGAAGAGCTTCCGAATGGCGTTGGAGAAATGCTAAAAGAAAAATGTGATGCGAATCTTGTTGTTCCTTCATTTATGAATGAGCAGCCCTTGGGTTTCTTGCTTTTGGGAGAAAAGTTGAATACAAAAACTTATTCTCAAGATGATATCGGCGTTTTTAAACTTTTATCTCAACAAACTTCCATGGCAATAGCAAATTGCATATTTATGGAGGAGTCCAAAAGATCCCAGGAAAGAATATTTGCCGCTGAAAAACTTGCTGCCATAGGAGGAATGGCTGACGGCGTTGCCCATCAGATAAGAAACAGACTTAATCATTTTTCCGTTGTTGCGGGAGACCAACAGTTTGAAATAGAGGAATTCAAAGCTAAATATTCGAATTTGTTAAATCAAAACGAAGATCTTAGAAAAAGCTTGGATTATCTTCTTGAGGGAGCAAAATCAATTACCGACAATGTTAAAAAATCAGCAATAATGATTGAAGGAATTTTAAACTTTGCTAAAGTTGACGAAAAGGCCAAATTATTTTCAGAATTTTCTTTGAAGAAAGTTGTTGATACATCAATTGAAGTAGTAAAGACCAAGCATCAGCTAGCCGATTTCCCTTTGATTTCAGATTATGGAAAAAACGATAAAATCTACGGTGTTGAAGTGCAGATAAGAGAGTGCATATATAATGTCTTAGATAACGCATATGAAGCAATAAGAGAAAAGATAGAAAATTATTTGAAGGAAGAAGCCGCAATAAAAAGCTTTAAGCCGGAGATAAGCCTAAAGTTTTTTCAAAAAGCCAATTCTTATGTAATTGAAATATCTGATAATGGCATAGGAATAAAAGAAGAAAACAAGCATAAAATTTTCTCTCCGTTCTTTACCACAAAACCTTCTGTTAAATCCGGAACAGGTATAGGAATGTATGTTGTAAAACGCATGATTGAAGAAAACCATCATGGCAGGGCCCATTTCGAATCTAAGTATGGAATAGGAACAAAGATCTTCATAGAGGTCCCGAAATCGGGGACGAAGTTAACTTAACAAGTTTATTGACATATATTTCTCAAATTAGTACTATTTTTCTATGCCACGTAGCAAAAGGTTGGAAATCCCCGGAGCAATCTACCACGTAATAGTCCGCGGCATTGAAGGCCGAGAAATTTTTCTTCATGATTTTGACCGCGAAGAATTCTTGCGCCGCCTTGAAAAAGCTCTTAAAGAAACCGGGCATAAATGTTATGCCTGGGCTTTAATGCCAAACCACATTCACCTCCTAATTACCACGGGAACAAATTCATTAAGCGATATGATGAGAAAAGTTTTAACCGGATACGCAATTTATTTTAACAGAAAATACAAGCGCTCAGGGTATCTATATCAAAACCGTTATAAATCAATTTTATGCCAGGAGGATGTATATTTTCTTGAGTTAATAAGATACATACACCTAAATCCTTTGATAGGAGGCGTTGTCAAAAGTTTAGAAGAACTTGAAAATTATTGGTGGACAGGCCATTCAGTTTTAATCGGAAAAAGAGAAAGGCTTTGGCAAACAGCTGACGATGTTCTTATACGTTTCAGTGAGCAAAAAGATGATGCGATTCAAAAATATAAGGAATATATTTTCTCAGGAAAAAATATGGGAAAAAGAAACGATCTAATCGGAGGGGGGCTCAAGCGAAGCGAAGGAATTTGGAAAAATGCTAAAGGCGAACCAATAAATCATAAAAGAGCGGACGAAAGAATTCTTGGAGATTCTTGTTTTGTAGAGAAAGTTTTAAAAGCGGCTGATGAAAAATTGGAGAAAGAAGTTGCTCTAAAAAATGCCGGATGGAATTTAGACAGGTTAGTTGATGATGTGTGTTCAAAGATGGAAATAACAAGAGATGATCTTAAGAAAAAAGGGAGAAGAAACAAAATTTCTAGAGCTAAAGGGCTGATAGCATACCTTGGATGTAAGGAGCTTGGCGCGAAAAGAACAGAAATTGCCCGTCTTTTTGGAACATCTAAACAATCAATAGGAAAAGTAATTGAGTTTGGTCAGGCAGAGGCAAAGGCAAGCAATTATAACTTGTTAAATTAACCCTGTCCCCAATAAAATATATTCATAATTAAATGGTTTTTTGTTTTACATCTAGAATCTACGGGCAATACAAGAAAGCCAAATCTATAGCTGAGATTATAGTATTTATGATCATAAATTTTGGTATTTATCTAGGACCGGGTATTTCTGATAAAACAGTAATTGAAAATCGGTGATTGATACACATAATTAGAAACAAATTTGGTTAGAGGAATTAAATAAAACAACAATAACTTGGCAAAAATTGTTTGATACCCCTTTTAGTATTTACACCAATTGACCGACCCGCCTTAATAATAAAAAAGCCCATTTATATTGACAATCAAACTTTTTACAAGTATAATAACCACTCCTAACAGCTGAAAGCTGGGTTATTTTATTTTTACCGGAGGTGAATTAGCAAGATGACAGTTCGTTTAAGGTTGCAAAGAGTGGGAAAAGCTAAACATCCCTATTATCATTTGGTGGCTATTGATCAGAGGTCAAAGCGCGACGGCAAACCAATAGAACTATTGGGCAAATATGACGCGGTACCTAAAGAAAGAATCGCTAATCTGAATATGGAAAGGGTCGGATATTGGCTTAAACAGGGAGCAAAACCCTCGCTTACTGCCGCGTCCGTGATAAAACTTGCGTCAAAAACAACTGAGAGTTCACAGAAGTAAATTATAAAATCGTCGTATAAAGATGCAGTTTTTGGGAGGATGAATTATGAAAGATTTGGTGCTATATATAACTAAGGCTTTGGTAGATAACCCCGATAAAGTTGAGGTTAATGAAGTTTCCGGTGAAAAGGCAACAGTTATTGAGATAAAAGTTGCCGAAGGCGACAGGGGAAAAGTAATCGGTAAAGAAGGCAGAATTATTAAAGCCATAAGAACTATAGTTAATTCAGCTTCAGCCAAGCTTGATAAACGCGCCACAGTTGAGATAGTGGAATAAACGTCTTGCTGACAAAAAGCTGGAAAGTTTCAGAAATTGCGGGGTTTGAGGTTTTTGATGAAACGGGTCAAAAACTCGGTGTTCTTATAGATGTTTTGCCGACTAAAGCAAACGATGTTTTTGTTGTAAAATCTGATTTGCCGAAATGCCCCGAGATTCTAATCCCGGCTTTATTTACAGTCATTTTAGAGATTGATATTTTAAACAAAAAGATAATAGTGAATTTGCCAAAGGGCCTTAAGGAAATTTATGAGGTCCGCAATGCGGATTGATATTCTTACAATTTTTCCTGGAATGTTTGAAGGGCCCCTGACAGAAAGTTTAATCAAGAAAGCCCGGGAAAAAAAGATTTTAGATATAAGACTGCACGATATACGGTCTTTTACAACGGACAAACATAGAAGCGTTGATGATCGTTCTTTCGGCGGAGGTTCAGGCATGGTTATGAGCCCTGAGCCGATTTTTCGCGCAATAAAGAGCCTGAAAATAGGCAGTAAAGCGTCTCGGAAAAAAAGCGGTTCTTTGTTAATCTATCTTTCGCCACAAGGCGAACCGCTGAATCAAAAACTTGTCAATGAGCTTTCCGGCAAAAAAAGGCTTGTGCTTTTATGCGGGCATTACGAAGGAATTGACGAGCGGGCAATATCTTTGGCGGACAAAGAAATTTCTATAGGCGACTACGTCTTGACCGGAGGGGAACTTCCTGCGATGGTTTTAATAGATGCGGTTGCCCGCCATTTGCCGGGAGTAGTCAAAGAAAAAAATTCTGTTGAAAGAGATTCCTTTTATAACGGCCTTTTAGATTATCCTCACTATACCAGGCCAAAAGAGTTTCAGAAAATGAAGGTTCCGGAAACTCTTCTATCCGGAAACCACAAAGAAATAGAAAAGTGGAGAAAAAAGCAATCGTTAGAAAAAACCTTCTTGAAAAGGCCGGATCTTTTAAAAAAAATAAAACTTAATAAAGAAGAAATCGAAATATTAAATAAAATAAAAAAGTCCGCCCCGAGTATCGGGGCGAGACCGCGCCCAAAGGGCGGGGAGCAATAAAATGTCTTTGGTAAAAACAGTTGAAAGCGCACAATTAAAAAAAGAAATTCCTGCTTTTCGTCCGGGGGACCAGGTAAAGGTGCATTTCAAGATAGTAGAAGGCGAAAGCGAACGCATTCAGATTTTTGAAGGCGTTGTCATAAGAAAAAGAGGAACTGGTACCGGAACAACGTTTACCGTGCGAAAAGAATCTTTCGGAGTCGGAGTTGAAAGAATATTTCCGCTTCATTCGCCGCGGATTGAAAAAATTGAAATAGTGCGCAGCGGAAAAGTCAGGCGTGCCAAACTTTATTATTTGCGCAAACTTGCCGGAAAAGCAGCAAGAATTGAAGAAATCCAGAAAGAACAATAGTTTCAATTGTGCAAGGGAAGGGAATGGACCTTTTCTCTTTTGATGCAAATTTTTATGAAAAAGGATTTCGCGTCTTTGCCGGTGTAGACGAGGCGGGACGCGGGCCCTGGGCAGGGCCGGTAGTAGCTGCAGCAGTTATTTTCCCTCCGCATATATCTATCCTAGGAATCAACGACTCAAAAAAACTTTCTGCTAAAAAACGCGAAGAATTTTTTTACAAAATTCACGAAACCGCGCTTGCTATTGGCGTAGGAATTGTAGACCATACCGAAATAGATTCCTCAAATATCCTTAAAGCAACTTTTAAAGCAATGGAAGGAGCGATTTTATCCTTGCAGATAAAACCCGAACTTGTTTTGATTGACGGCCACCTAAAGGTTCCCGGCATAAAAATTGAGCAAGAAAGTATTATAGACGGTGATCAAAAAAGCGCATCAATTGCCGCGTCATCAATTATTGCTAAAGTTACAAGGGATAGGATGATGGTGGAGTTTTCTAAAAAATATCCGCAATACGGTTTTGAAAACCATAAAGGATACGGAACAAAAGAACATCAAAAGGCTTTGCTGAATTTTGGGCCCTGCGAAATTCACCGAAAAAGCTTTCTACCGGTAAAAAAACTCATAAGGAACTTAAATGGCTGATACAATCGCACTCGGCAAGGCTGCCGAAACAGAAGGTGCAAAATATCTGCAAGAAGCGGGCTATAAAATTATTGATAGAAATTATTCAAGCCCGTTCGGCGAGATAGACGTGATAGCAAAAGAAAAAAACGATATAGTTTTTGTTGAAATAAAATTTAGAAGTTCAATTGATTTTGGCAGGCCCGGGGAATTTGTAAATAAAAATAAACAGTCAAAAATTTTAAAAACGGCCATTCACTACTTAAAAAGAAAGAATTTAACAAAATCAAATATCAGGTTTGATGTTTTAGCGTTAGGGCCTGAGATAAATCAAATTGAATTAATAAAATCCGCTTTTGATAGCCCTTCCCTTTATAGGTATTAAAGATCCAAATCTAAATATTTTTTAAAACTCATTCAATTTACAGCATTTTTGTTTGACAACATTTGATATAAATGATATATTCCTTTCACAGACGGAAAATTAGCATATAATATGCCTGAAATGCTTTAATATTTTCAGTGCTATTTCTTGGTTTTACTATTTTTTTGTCGTTACCGGTAACTGATAACCCTCGGTCCATAGGACCTACTCTCGAGTCCATAGGACTCTACGAGTCCGAGGATGGGTCCGAGGACTGGTCACTGTTAACTGTTGTTCATTGCCGAGGTGACCCAGCACAATATAATGTGCTGGATAAATTCCACGAACCGCTTTCAGCGGTTGTTCCATAGTTTTTCTGTTATGTTTTTGTCGTTACTGGTGGCTGGTATCTGGTCTCTAGTAACTGTTACTTAATGCCGAGGTGGTGGAACTGGCAGACACGCAGGTCTCAGAAGCCTGTCCCTGCAAGGGGGTGGGGGTTCAAATCCCCCCTTCGGCATATAAAATTCTCACTTTGTTCGAATTTTACAGTAGTTAGTAGTTTGTGATTAGTAGTTTGGGCAATGAATAAAACATTTAAGAAAAACCGTGAGAATTTTATACCAAAGTACAAAATACTCACACAAAGTATTGACTTTTCTCGCTCTGCTCGAATTTTACTGTAGTTAGTAATGTGTAATTAGTAGTTTGGGTGATGAATAAATTGCTTAAGAAAAACTGAGAGAATTTTATACCAAAGCACACAATACTCACACAAAATACGAGTTTTTTTAGTGACCCTAAGGAGAGGCAAAAAAATCCTTTGGAAAAAAAGACTGCTGCAACTAACAGGAAAGCTTACCACAATTATAAAATACTTGAAACCTACGAGGCAGGAATAATGCTGGCAGGCTACGAAGTAAAATCTTTAAGAAATGGGCATATAAATTTAACCGATGGCTATGTCAATTTTAAGAAAGAAGAAGCATATCTTGCAAACGTGCACATATCCCCTTATTTACACCAGTCAACCCATGTAATAGATTATGATCCTACAAGGCTTAGAAAACTTTTGCTCCATAAACAGCAGATAAATCATTTATTTTCTAAAATGCGCGAGAAGGGCTTAGCATTGATACCGCTTGAAGTATTTTTTTCAAAAAGAGGGATCGCTAAAGTGCTTTTAGGCCTTGGAAAAGGCAAGAATGTTTCTGATAAGAGAGAAGCGCTAAGAAAAAAAAGCATTAACAGAGAAATCCAGCGAGAGTTAAGAGAAAGATAAGCGGCGATTAAGCGCATCTAAAAAAATAGAATGAACCTCCGCCCAGCAAGCAGGGCGGAATTGTCAAGTTAAAATGAGCGAACAAACGGAAAAAATAATTATAAAAATAAACAAAGAATTGCAGGAACTTATTCCAAAATTTCTGCAAAATAGAAAAAAAGACATAGAAAACTTGCAGGATGCTTTAAATAAAAATGATTTTGAGGCAATCAGAATTATGGGACACACCCTTCAAGGAGTCGGCGGAGGGTACGGATTTTACCAAATAACAGCGCTGGGAGAAAAAATCAGTAAAGCGGCAAAAACTAAAGATATTAAATCCATAGAGAATTTAATTTCTGAATTCATTGATTTTATGAACAACATAAGGGTTGAATATGAGTAATGTGGAAAAACCATTTATTTTAGCAATTGACGATAACAAAGAAATATGCGATCTGGTAGAAAAATATTTGTCGGGCGAAGATTACCGGATTAAAACCCTGCAAGATGTAAAAGGAATAATTGAGGTTGCAAAGAGCTTGAAACCCGACCTCATTCTTCTTGACGTAATAATGCCGTCGATGTCCGGATATGAAATATGTATTAAGCTTAAGTGTCTGCCGGAAACAAAAAATATTCCGATAGTATTTATGACGGTGCTGGATGAGGAGCAAGATAAAGCAAAGGCGTTTGCGTTAGGGGCGACAGGATACATTGCAAAACCGTTTAAAAAGGAAGATCTTTTAAAAGAGGTCGGAAAATTCTTAAATATTCAAAAAAAGTGGGAAAAATACCAGGAAATTAAAGAGGAAAAAGGCAGCGAAGCCGAAAAGCACCCAAAAGCGCAGCACAGCTTTTTAGAATTTAAAAAATATATATCGTCTAAATTTAAGCTTGACGAGCATAAAACCAAAGAATTAAAAATTCTCACCCACGATGAAATCTATAGCTTTCTTACGATAATAGGGTTATCTGAAAATGAAGCGGCAAAACTGATTTCGGAATATCTCGGAGTAAGTTATTATGCTTTCATAGACCCTGAAGAAATTGCTCTAGGAAAACTCCCGACACTTTTTTCAAAGAAAAACTTTATTATTGCGGTAAGCGACAATAGCGGCAAACTAAAATTTATTTTAAGCAATCCGTTTGATACGGATATAATGAATAGCTTGTCATATTTTGCCGGAACAGATAAGGTGGAAATATCCATTGCCTCAAAGGAAACCATTAACACTTTTTTTAGAATGAACATGGATTTAGACACAGGTTTTGAGAAGGCCATCTCTTATGAAGATACCAAAATTTTTAAAAATAAAGATATAGCGGAAGAACTGGCTAAAGATACTATTCTAGGAAATGTCAACAGCAAGGATTCCGAAAAAAGTTCTGTGAAATATATAACAAATCAGATACTCTATACCGCGATAAATGAAGGGGCAAGCGATATTAGAATTGAGCCCGTAAAGAATAAAATAAAAGTCAGATTTAATGTGAAGGGCGAGTTGAAAGATTTTTTTGACCTTAAATGGGAAACCGGCATTATGGTGATTTCCCGTCTTAAGGCTGTTAGTGACATGAATATAAATGAATTTAAAAAACCGCAAGAAGGAACGATTGAAATTTTAATTGCAAAAAAAACCTATAAGTTTAAAGTTTCTACAAAATCTGTTCCTGAAGGCGAAAGCATGGTTATTCAGATTCGCACCGCGCCTGCCGGCGGGCAGGGAGAACCCCCGACTTCTGAGACTGTGCAGTAATTGCTAAAATATATCCCTGATGTCATTCTGTCCGCCCTGGGCGGATCAGAATCTTTGGCGGCTCAGAGCTCCCCGGACTTGTCCGGGGGTGAATGCCAAAGGGCGATACGGAGTATCGCCTCAAGTCTTTAAGATGTTGGTGCCCCGGGCTTGCCCGGGGGGAACCACTGGATTTATTTCAGCATCTCTCAGTCTGTCACCCTGAACTTGTTTCAGGGTCTGTTTTTGAAAGTCGAGATCCCGTCCGCCCAAGGCGGATCGGGATGACAACACGAAGAGTTATGGCACAGTCTCTCCTATCGCGGGAGCTTCATTAAAATACAATAATATTTGTTTCAAGAAAGGAAAAATAATGGGCAAAAAGTATTTGATTACTGGCGGAGCAGGATTTCTCGGCATCAATTTAATCAGATATCTTTTAAGTAAAGGGCAGGAAGTTGTGTCCCTGGATTTTTCGGATTTTAATTATGAAGATGTTAAAAATAAAGTTCGCATCATAAAAGGAGACATAAGGGATAAAAGCCTGGTTGAAAAAGCGATGAAAGGCATTGATATAGCGGTTCACGCGGCTGCTGCCCTGCCTTTATACAAAAAAGAAGATATATTCTCAACCGATGTTGATGGCACGAGAAACCTTATTGAAGCGGCTTATAAAGAAAATGTTGATCGTTTTATACTTATTTCTTCAACAGCGGTGTACGGAATTCCCGATCACCATCCTCTATTTGAAACGGACAAACTTTGCGGCGTCGGCCCCTACGGCAAGGCAAAAATAATGGCCGAAGAAGTCTGTTTAGGATATAGAGCAAAAGGCATGTGCGTTCCAATTATAAGGCCAAAATCTTTTATCGGGCCGGAAAGGCTGGGAGTATTTGCTCTCTTGTACGACTGGGCTAAAGACGGGAAAAACTTTCCAATGATAGGAAACGGTAAAAACAGGTATCAGCTTTTAGATGTAGAAGATCTTTGCGAATCAATTTATCTTTGCGCAACGCTTGAAAAGCAAAAAGTTAACGACACTTTTAATATCGGAGCAAAAGAATTTACTACAATGGGCGAAGACTACCAGGCAGTTTTAGATTATGCTGGTTTTAGAAAAAAAATAATACCGTTTCCTGCCGGGCCGTTAATTTGGACGCTTCGTATTTTAGAGTTTTTTAAGTTATCGCCTCTTTACAAGTGGGTTTATGAAACTGCGTCCACCGATTCATTTGTTTCAATAGAAAAAGCCGAGAATCTTTTGGGTTTTAAGCCGAAATTTTCCAATAAAGACGCTCTTATCAGAAATTATAAATGGTACCTGGAAAATTTAAGTAACTTTAAAAATACCAGCGGCATTTCGCATCGCGTCCCCTGGGGACAAGGGATCTTGAGATTTTTTAAACTATTTTTCTAAAAAGATGAATATATTTCTTATCAGAAGTCAATCCGAGATTGTATCCTTAGTATATGTGCTTTTACTTACCGTAATTATTATTTCAATCATTATTTTTGAAAAAGAAGCCGTAAAAAAAAGGACATGGATCTGGCTGGGCCTTTTTTTTACGGTTTATGCAGCAGGAATTTTGCTTTCTGTTTTCGGCAAAGCCTTTTTATCGCCGGCAGCCCGGCTTAGCATTACTATTTTATCTGTTTTTTTTCTTTCAGCTTTTTCTTCGGAATTTATTCTAAACATATTAAAGAAAAAAAATGAATTTCTGGCCGAAGATAAAAAAATCATGGAAGCTTTAGTTCTTGCCAAGGAAGAGGCCGACTTTGCAACAAAAGCAAAAAGCGAATTTTTAGCAAATATGAGCCACGAAATAAGAACTCCTTTAAATTCAATTATCGGCATCGCGGATCTTTTTGCCGAAACAAAGTTAACTGACCAGCAGAAAGAATATGTCTCAATTTTAAAAAAATCCGGGGATACTCTCTTATCTTTAATTAACGATATACTGGATCTTTCAAAAATTGAAGCAAAAAAAATGGCTCTTTACTATACCAATTTTAATTTGGAAGAAATTATTCAGCAGATATTGGAAATATTTCAAGTTCATGCTTCACAGAAAGGAATAACTTTGGAGTACAATATAGAGAAAAACGTCGTAAGTTTTTTAATAGGTGACGCAAACAGGCTTCGCCAGATATTAATAAATCTTGTCGGAAATGCGGTAAAATTTACCCAAAAAGGCAAAGTTTCGATTAAGGCAGGCAATTATGAACTTAAAAAAAATGAAGCAACCATTTTATTTTGTGTTGAGGATACCGGCATCGGCATTCCGGAAGACAAACTGCATACTGTTTTTGAAAGCTTTGCGCAGGCAGATTCTTCAACAACAAGGAAATACGGAGGCACCGGGCTGGGGCTTGCTATATCGGACCAGCTTGTGCATCTGATGGGTGGAAAAATATGGATTGAAAGCAAAGAAAGCGCCGGGAGCAGGTTTTTCTTTACCGCGGGGTTTAAATATCAAGACGAGCTGATGAAATGCGATTCAAAAACCGTTGACGGCCATATCATTAAAGTACTGGTTATAGACAAAGACAAAGCAATTCGTGAAAGAGTTGCAAACGCATTAGGAAAAAACGGGCTTATAGTTTCAGAAACAGAGAATGAAAAAAATGCCGTTTCTGAATTGGCGGAAACTGAAAAGGGAAAAAATCCGTATGATGTTCTTTTTATCGGGCTGGAAAAAGATATTTCAAGCGACATGTCGTCGCTTTTACGGACTATTAGGCAGGATTTAAAATTAAAAGATTTAAAAATTGTAGTAATGCTTCAGGAAAGAACCCCCGAGATTTTAAGCAGGATGCATTTAATTGATGCGCAATATATATTCAAACCGATACTTTATTCCTATCTTTTCAGGGCGATAGACAGCATTGTAAAAGAAAAAAATGAGCAAATAGTAAAACATCAAAAAGAGGCGGAATACGCAGCGCCGAAAAAGAAACTGAATATTCTTCTTGCGGAAGATTCTGAAGATAACCGCGCATTAATCGGGCTTTATTTGAGAGACGGAAAACATAACATTGATATGGCAGAAGACGGGGAAATAGCGGTAAAAAAATTCAAAGAAAATAAGTATGATATTGTTATAATGGATTTGCATATGCCTGTTAAGGATGGCCTTGAGGCAATAAGGGATATAAGAAAGCACGAAGCGGAAACTTTAAAGAAGCATACTCCCATTGTAGCTCTTACAGCTGATGTTTTAAGAGAAGTGATCAATAAAAGCATTGAAGCGGGAAGTGATATGTATATAACAAAGCCGCTTAAAAAGGCTACACTGCTTGAAGTGATAAGCAAATACAGCAAGTAAAATTATTTATAAGTTCATTTTATAAAATAGAAAAAGTCGCGGGGTTGTTCATAAATTGTTCCTTTTCTCATCGGTGGGCTGTGGCAAAACTACTAAAATTAGCCGCTTTTGTCATGCTGAATTTATTTCAGCATCTAGCATCCCAACGATAATGAGATCCTGAAATAACGACGAGATCCCGAGACAAGCTCGGGACGACACTATGTGTCGGTTCAGGCCTGCCCCCGAAGGTTTCTATCGGGGGATGACAACACGCAGAGTTAAGACACAGTCTGTTCAGTTGGCGGGGCTTCATAAAATAGTAGTATAATTTGCAAAAGAGAGGTAAAAGAAATGAAAAAGCTTTTTATTTTGATTCTTTCAGTAAGCTTATTTTCAGGAGTATCATTTGCTTACGCCGGGAGCGGCTCTTCTTGCGGTGTGAGCTCTGGAGAGTCTTCAAGCGCTCCGGCAAAACCAGTTAAGAAAGCAAAATCAGTTAAGAAAGTAAAAGCGGCAAAGCCGGTTGTAAAAACAGAAAGTGTTCCGGCGCCTGCAGCGAAATAGATTTTTTTCTATAGTAAAGAGGAAATTATTTGGAACTAATTCAGGCAGTAATATTAGGAATAGTTCAGGGTTTAACGGAATTCCTGCCTATCAGCAGTTCGGGGCATCTGGTTATATTACCTTGGCTTTTCAAATGGAAAGATTTGGGACTTACCTTTGATGTGGCGCTTCATATGGGTACCCTTTTAGCACTCGTATTATATTTTTGGAAAGACTGGATTGAAATTATTAAGAATTGGAAAAAACCTTTTTTGTGGCTTATTCTGCTCGGATGTGCCCCGGCAGCTGTAGCCGGCTACAAATTTGAAAAATATTTTGAAACAGTATTTCGTTCCCCTCTCTTAGTTGGTATTTTTATTATCTGCATGGGAGCTCTTCTTTTGGTTTCAGAAAGATACAGCAAAAAACAAAAAGATATGGATTCAATAAACTTAGGCGACGTGCTTTTTATCGGGTTTGCTCAGGCGTTGGCATTAATGCCGGGAGTGTCGCGTTCGGGAATAACTATGACGGCAGGCCTTTTTGCCGGATTAAAAAGGGAATCAGCCGCAAGATTTTCGTTTTTACTTGCGATGCCTATAACTTTTGGTGCCGGATTATTAAAACTTAAACACATCTTGAAATCCGGAATTCCGGGTTCAGAATCTACAGCATTTATAATTGGAATTATTTTTGCGGCGATTTCGGGATATTTTGCGATAAAATACCTGCTAAAATTTCTGCATAACCACACATTTTACTTATTCGTTTGGTATAGATTGGTGTTCGGAGCCATAATTTTGCTGGTATATTTTTTAAAATAAAAAGAAAATAAAAAAATGAAAAAACATTTAAAGGAACTAACTAATTTCAGCTTCGGCAGCACATCTGGCATTATTACCAACATGAGCCTTATTATAGGGCTTGGCGCAAGCAATCTTTCAAAAACAGCTATAATAGGAAGTCTTTTAGTAATAGCTGTTGCAGACAATATTTCCGATTCTTTGGGCGTGCACATGTATAAGGAATCTGAATCAAGCGGTACTAAAGAATCTGTCATAGCAACCATTGGAAATTTCACCGCGCGTTTAATAGTATCATTAAGTTTTGTCTTAATAATGCTTCTTTTTCCCATAGGGAAAGCAGAGATTATTACCCTGGTATGGGGGCTATTATTGCTTGTGGGCTTAAGTTATCTTATCGCAAGACGAAACAAAGATAATCCTTTTATAGAAACAACTAAACACGTCGTTGTTGCATTGATTGTAATAGCCGCAAGCAGATACGCGGGAAGTTTAATTAAAAGCCATTTCTAAGGGGACGGGGGACGTAGTTAGATATTACGATATTGAATAAAGTGATAATTCTGAACTAGTTTCAGGATCTTCAAGTGTAAAACAAGAATAGGGGACGTAGTTAGATAATACGATATTGACGGGGCAGATTATGAAAGAGGTTTGCAGGTTTCGAATAGACGATGAATTGCAAAAACGAATATCGTATTATCTAACTACGTCCCCTAATGTGCAACATAGGAGAACATTTATGAAAAAGCAGTTTGTGAAGTACCTGGGCGTGCTGGCAGTTTCTTTGGGGATAGTATTTTCAATTTCACAAAATGAGGCTATGGCTGGGGCGTTGATAGCAGTTTCTTCGGTTTCATATGCAAGCGTGGGGGAGGACTATGCTCACGGTGTTGCTATAGACGCGTCGGGCAATATCCTTGTTGAGGGCCAGAGTCAAAACGATTATCTCACGATCAAGTATAGCCCAAATCTTTCCCAAGTGATCTCCTCAGTAAAATACAACGGCGCGTATGATGACTACGGCTGTAGCATTGTTACGGATAAGGCTAATAACATTATTGTATCTGGGCTTAAGATCGGCACCACTAACACCTTTTTAACCATTAAATATAACTCCGACCTAACACAGGCAGTTTCTTCGGCTGCATTTACGACCGGTAACTATGTTGAGTATGATGACGTTGCTGTTGACGCTTCAGATAACATAATCGTAACGGGGTATACGTATAACGGTTCTAACAAGGATTTTTTTACGGTCAAGTACGACTCATCTCTTGCAGTGATCTCTTCAACAACTTATGATAGCGGGCAGGATGAGTACCCCACCCGTGTTGCCGTGGACAAATACAATAACATAATCGTAACGGGATCTAAAATGAATCCTGCTTTTCACTGGGATTTCTTTACTATTAAGTATAGCTCAAATCTAAGCCAGGTAATTTCTTCGGCAACTTATGACAGCGGGAATAGTGACAGTGACGAGAGCTTTGGCGTCGCTGTTGATAGTTCTGATAACATTGTAGTGACTGGATACAGAAAAAACGTTTCCGACTTATTTACTATCAAATATAGCTCAAATCTGACGCAGGTGATCTCTTCTGCAACTTATTACTGCGCGAACGACATCTCGGGTAATGGCGTTGCTATAGACGGGTTTGGAAATATCATTGTAACAGGATATATAAATAATGAAGATAAGCTAAATATTATAAAAGTTGATCCATTTATTAAAATAAAATCCATTACAGGTGATTCATATACAAACAATCAACCTTTAAAATGGGATGTTTCTTCGGATTTCCCACTGACT
>JAPLKN010000150.1 GCA_026388075.1 Elusimicrobiota bacterium | reverse complement strand
GCGTATCCGAAATAGTTTTTATTATGGCGATAGCCCCGCTTCTTACACCTGACAATCAAATCAAAGGATTGGCGATAAGTGTAATTATAGGCGGCCTTGCCCAGTTGGTTATTCAATGGCCGCAAATAAGAAATATGGGCTGGCATCTCCGTTGGAAATTAAATTTCAATCATCCGGGACTTAAACGAATAGGCTTGTTGATGATTCCTGCGTTGATAGGTCTTTCAGTTGACCAGATAAACGCTTTTGTGGATACAATTTGCGCTTCATTTCTTCAGCAAGGGTCAATTACAGCTTTGTATTATTCTAACAGGGTTATGCAGCTTCCTTTGGCAATTTTCGGGATAGCATTTTCAAGCGTGGCGCTTCCTGCAATGTCTAAGGCGGTGGCGGAAAGCAACATTTCAGCGTTAAAGGAAACATTCAATTTTGCCGTCAGGTTTGTTATTTTTATTTTGATACCGTCTGCTATAGGGCTTATGGTGATAGGTTTTCCTATAATTCATGTGTTGTTTGAAAGAGGCCAGTTTGACCGTCACGCGACACTTCTTACCAATTCAGCGTTGTTTTATTACTCACTCGGGCTTCCTGCTTATGCTATAGCAAAAATTGTTGCCAGCGCCTTCTATTCTCATCAAGAAACAAAAACGCCGGTAAAAATTGCCGCGATAGCTATGATTATTAACGCAATTCTTTGCATTATATTGATGAGGTTTATGGGAGTCGGAGGTTTGGCGCTCGCATCGGCAGTTGCCTCGTATTTTAACGCTTGCGCTTTAATCGTTCTTTTAAGACGCAAGATCGGCCTTTTGGGAATCACAAGGATAGTAAAAACGGCTGCAAAAACTTTAATAGCCGGGATAATTATGGCGATAGTTTCCTATTTAATAGCATTTCATCTTTTCGTTAACAAACCTTTGTTAGGCCTAGTCCTTGCTTTGGCAGGCGGGATAGGAGTATATTTTCTTATGGCGATAATATTGAATATGGAAGAACGCAAACCTTTACTCAACTTTTTTAAAAATGATGGAAGAGAATATTTGGAAGAATAAAATCAGTTCAATGCCTGCCTCGCCCGGCGTCTATCTTATGAAAGATGCCGGAGGAAAAATAATATATATCGGCAAGGCAAATAATATAAAAAAAAGAATAGCTTCATATTTTCGGCACGATATAGAAAGCAAGACCGTAGCAATAATTAATTCACTCAGGCATATAGATTATATACTCGCCTCTTCCGAACGGGAAGCCCTAATTCTTGAACGACAGCTTATAAGGGAGTTCCAGCCCTATTTTAATTCTATGTGGCGGGACGATAAATCCTACCCATATCTAAAACTCACAAAAAAAGAAGATTTTCCTCAAGTAATACTATCCAGAAAAGTTATTAAGGACGGAAGCGAATATTTCGGCCCCTACCCTCATGTTCTGCAAATAAAAGTGCTGCTAAAGTGGCTTCAGAAAATATTTAAATTCAGGCCCTGCAAACTGGAATTTAGCTCAACATCACTTCCAAAAGAAGAAAAGGTAAAGTCCTGCCTGTATTATCAAACGGAAAAATGCCCGGCTCCGTGTCTTAAAAAAATAAGTTCTAAGGATTACAAAGAAAAAATAAAAGGCATTTCTTTATTTCTCAAAGGAAAATTTAGCCGGCTGGAAAAAAATTGGGAAAAAGAAATGGGTGAAGCAAGCAGAAATCTTGAATATGAAAAAGCTGCCGAGCTGAGAGACAGGATTACCGCAATTAAGACTTTGGGGGAAAGAGTGACTTTGAGAGAAATAAAGCCCGAGGATCTTCCCGATTCGCTTAAATTTACCGAAAAATTAAAAGAACTAAAGAATGTTTTAGATCTAAGCAGATGGCCTATAGTCATAGAAGGATTTGATATATCAAATATTTCAGGGGCGGAATCTGTTGGTTCAATGGTTCGTTTTCAAAATGGCCAGCCCGACAAAAATGAATATAGAAAATACAAAATAAAAACTGTTTCAGGAATCAATGATTTTGCAATGCTGAAAGAAGTTGTTTTAAGGCGGTATAGATATTTTAAAAGTCAAAATAAACAGTTTCCAGATTTAATTCTTGTGGATGGAGGCAAAGGTCAATTATCAATGGCCCAGGAAGTGTTGAAAGATCTTAAATTGAAAATTCCGGCAGTTTCTCTTGCCAAAAAGGAAGAAGAAATATTTGTGCCGGGAAAGAAAAATCCGATAAGATTGCCCAGCGATTCGCAGGCTTTGCAGTTACTGCAGTCAATTAGAGACGAGGCTCATAGATTTGCTCTTTCGTATCATCACCTGAGAAGAAAAAAAAGCCTTGGGATTTAGAAGCAGGTTGAGAAAACGACAGGTTTAGGTTTAGAACAACAGGTTGGGAGTAAAACAGATATAGGTTTAGAACAGAAGGTTAAGAGTGAAACAGGCTAAGGTTAAGAAAAGACAAGTTTTCTGCCTTTTTGCTTGATAAAACAATCATAAAATGATAAAACTTTTCTGAAAAAGATTAAGGAGAATACTATGAATATTATTAAAGAAGTGCTCAAAGTAATAGAAATTGAAAAAAAGACAATAGAAGATTTATCACGGCACATTGGCAAGGAATATAAAAAAACGGTTGAAATGATATTCAAGTGCAAAGGTAAAGTAATAGTTACCGGTATTGGAAAGTCAGGTCTAATAGCGCAGAAAATTGCCTCAACTTTTGTTTCAACAGGAACTCTCGCGGTTTATATGCACACGGCAGATGCAATGCATGGGGATCTGGGCATTGTTGAAAAAAAGGATATTGTCATTGCAATAGGAAAATCTGGTGAAAGCAATGAGCTTTTGGCTATTCTTCCGGTAATAAAAAAAATTGGCGCAAAAGTCATTTCAATTACTGCAAACTCAAGTTCTACTCTTTCAAAATATTCCGATGTCATCTTATATACCAAAATTGAAAAAGAAGCCTGCCCGTTAGACCTTGCCCCGACTTGTTCTACCACAGCAGCTTTAGTTGTTGGAGACGCTCTTGCAGTAGCCTTAATGAAAATGAGGCATTTTAAAAAGAAGGATTTTGCGCTTTATCACCCTGGAGGAAAACTTGGGAAAAGGCTTCTTCTTACGGTAGGGGATATTATGCGTTCCGGCGAGCGAAATCCAGTTATTAAAATCAACGATACGGTAAAAAATATGCTTTTTACCATTACGGAAAAAATGTCAGGCGCCGTTTCAGTAGTTGATAAGAACGGAAAATTAAAGGGATTAGTTGCAGACTATGACATAAGAAAAACGATAGAAAGAGGGGAAAATCTTTTCAAGAAAAAAATAAGCGAAATAATGAAGCCCGATCCTCTTTATATATTCCCTAACATAAAAGCTTCAAAAGCATTAGAAATTATGGAAAACAGGGATAAACCCATATCCCTTCTGCCTGTTGTAGATAAAAATAAAAAAGTAATAGGAATGCTCCACATCCACGATATTTTAGCTAAGGGACTCCAATAATATTCCCGTTAACAAATATGCGCTAAAGTCGTTCAATAAAGGGCCTATTCTAGGACTACTTTGAGCGTAATCCTGTTCATAAAAGTCTGAATTATGCGGAACTTTTTTTAAAAGCAAGTTTTTAAGAAAGGAGTTTATTTATGGATAAACCAAGAAAAAATATTTGGAAGCATGTAAATGTTGCGTTGTTAGTGTTGGCAGTTTTTGCTGTGCCCGCGTATGCTTACCTTGATCCCGGAATGGGCAGCTATATTTTCCAAATATTAATTGCTTCCGTGCTCGGATTATTATATTCAATAAAATTATTTTGGAAAAGCATAAAAAGTTACATATCAAAAATTATCATAAAGGTGAAAAAGAAGTCGGATGAATAACATACAGCGTGTTTTAAGCTCTTTCAGGGATCCAAGCGGGTTCGTTTTTCTCTGTGATAATGTAATATACAGGCAGATCAACTATATCTATAAAGAGAATTTTGAAACCTTAATGACAAGCGGATTATACAGTGAATTGGTTAAAAACGAATACATAGTTCCGCATGTTGAGGTAAGCAAAGAAAAATTGCCTGTACTGGATGACTATGCTTATAAAATAATAAAACCACAAACCATCCCTTTTATATCATATCCGTATGAATGGTGCTTTAGCCAGCTTAAAGATGCGGCGTTGCTGACTTTAAATGTTCATAAGACTGCTGTTAGATATAATATGGCATTGAAAGACTGCAGTGCTTATAACGTTAAGTTTCATAAAGGCAAACCCGTTTTTATTGATACATTATCGTTTGAAAAATATACTGAAGGCCCTCCATGGAAAGCTTATCGGCAGTTTTGCCAGCACTTTTTATCCCCTCTGGCGCTAATGTGCTTTTTGGATGAAAGATTAAACAAGTTATCAAGTGTATTTATTGACGGGATACCTGTTGAGCTTGCCCATAAAATCCTTCCATATCAATCTTATTTTAACATTCCGGTGTTTTTACATATACATATGCATTCACTGTTAGGGACAAAGCATTCTAAAAATATTATTGATGAAAAGTTAAACAAGAAAGTGAGCCGTCATTCGCACCTTGCCCTGATTGAAAGCCTGGAAACAGCCGTAAACAATCTGAATGTAAAAACGGTATCTTCTAATTGGTCAGAATACTATAACGAAAACAGCTACACAAAAAAAGGGTTAGAGCAAAAAACAGTTTTAGTTGGCGAGTATCTTGATAAGGTAAAGCCCGAAACCGTTTGGGATTTGGGAAGCAACGATGGGACGTTTAGCAGGTTGTGCGCAAAAAAAGGCATATATACCGTATCGGCAGACTCTGACTATGCTTGTGTAGAAAAAAATTACAGGGAGTGTAAAAGCACCGGAGAGAAAAACATCATTCCAATTGTAATGGATCTTGTCAATCCCAGCCCATCATTGGGTTGGAATAACAGCGAAAGGAAATCCTTGGCTGAACGCGGCTCATGCGATTTGGTGTTAGCGCTGGCTTTAATTCACCATCTGGCGATTTCCAACAACATCCCTTTTGAAAAAATAGCGCAGTTTTTAAATGAAATATGCAAGTACCTTGTAATAGAATTTGTCCCCAAGTCCGACCCTCAGGTCGAAAGACTTTTGAAAATACGGAAAGATATTTTTAGCTGTTATGACGCTGATAATTTTGAAAAATCTTTTCTGAACTATTTTAGTATAGAAGACAAGAAAAACATTCCTGATTCCGAGAGAGTTGTCTATCTGATGAAGAAGAGATGAAAAAACCCATTCCTTTTCACCCTCTGTTGTTTCTATTGTTTCCCCTGCTTACAGTATATTCCGCAAACATTAAGAATATTCCCGTGCTAATTATTATTTATTATGCTTCTGTTATAGTTTTACTTGCAGCGGCTTGTTTCGCCGTGATTTACGCGGTGCTTAAAAGCAAAAGGGAAGCTGCACTAATAGTGTCATTTATTTTTGCACTTGTGTTTCTCTACGGTACATTCTCTTCAGTAATTATGAAAGCGAATATCGGAGGATTCGTTTTTTCAAGAAATATTCACCGAGTGCCGGTTTATCTGCTGTTGTTTTCAATTATAGGGATATTGTTGTTTAGAGCAAGAAACCATATTAGTAGTTTAACCAAGCTGCTGAATTTTGTATCAATCATACTGATTATATTTCCCGTAGTTAATATAAGCGCTCATTATTTAGTTTCTGGAAAATCAACAACAAACAGTCAAATAAACAATAATAATACTGTTGCCAAACTTCGGGGTGATCTGCCCGATATATACTACATAATACCTGATGGATACGCCGGATACGATACTCTCAGGGAAATTTATGGATATGACAACGGGGAATTTATTGACTATCTAAGAAAAAAAGGGTTCTATGTGGCCATAAAAAGCAGGTCAAATTATCCAAGGACTGAATATTCTATACCTTCTTCTTTGGGGATGAATTATCATAACGAAAAAAAAATTATTGAAAATGCAGTAATGAGGACATTTGAAGCGAAAGGATATAAATACATTAGTTTATCAGACATGATGGAATCGGGGGATACAAATTTTAGTTTGAAAGATATGTTTACAAACGAGTTCTTTATAATAATTATCAGGACAACGATTATTGATGCGGTTGCACAAAGATTTAAACTGTATTCAAATTATGTAAGAAGAAATGTGCTAAGGTCTTTTGAAAAACTAAGCAAATCTGTTGAATTAGAAAGCCCGAAGTTTGTATTTGCGCACATAATGTCACCGCATCCTCCCTATGTTTTCGGTAAAAATGGTGAGAAAACGGAGGTCAAGATGATGGCGTTGAATGTTTATAAAACACCGTGGGATGATAACGAGGGATACAAAAATCAGCTGATATACATAAATAGCCGGCTGAAAGAAACGGTAGATACCATTTTAAGCAAGTCAAAAAAACGCCCGATAATTATTATTCAGGGTGACCATGGGCCTAATCTGGCCCTGAATAGCGAAAGTCGCATAAAAGCTTCAACAAGAATAATGAATGCTTACTATTTGCCTGCGGATATTCAGAAACATTTATATAGCTCCATAACCCCGGTAAATTCTTTCAGGGTTATCTTAAAATACTACTTTAACGACGGTAACGAATTACTGCCTGACCGCGTTTTCTATGCCCCTTTCGAGAGCACCAAATTTGAAGATGTAACCGAAACTTCCAGGCAATAACTGTAGTTAATAGTATGAAAACGAAACATTTGTAATTTTCTTTGTTTTTTAATTGTTGTTCCGGGCATACTAACTACCTAAAATGTTCCGGTGCCGCTTATTCTTCATAAGAGTGATCGGACTTGGCAAGGAACTATAGGCTGTTTATACGCCAGTAACCAGGACGATTAGGTCTATGCACAAGGAAAGTCGCGCAACAGTATAAAGAGTCTTGGCGTTACAGTTTAGATATATTGCTTTTTGTTGTTAGCGGTCTCAATGATTGAAGAAATAAGGCCAATTAAGGGCAATCTAGGAGAAAGTATTGTTGATAAAGAATACTAGATGCACCCTCTTGACAGCTTTAATCAATTTATATAAAATGTTCAAACATTGAACATAGCTTTTTGGGGGAAACTAAATTATGCCATCAAAAGTATCTGAAAAAGAATTTGCAGTAATTAATGAGATTTCCAATAACCACTTGCCGGACCAGCGTACAATCGCTAGCCGGGCCGGGATTTCTTTGGGTATGACAAACCTCATCATTAAGCGGCTTATCGGCAAAGGGTACATAAAAGTAAAACAACTTGATAAAAGAAAAATTCAATACCTTCTTACCCCAAAAGGCTTCGCAGAAAAGGCAAACAAATCTTATAACTTCACTCTAAAAACTATAAATCTTTTAACGTCCGTCCGCGCAAAAATCAAAGAACTTCTTGAAAACAAACATAATGGAGGGTGCACAGATTTCGTTATCTCAGGGTCCGGAGACCTTATCGATATAATTGAGTTTGCCTGTAAAAATCTTGCGTCAAAAGGCTTGAACTATTCAATCAGACATACGGTTTCTGACAAGGAAAATTCTACAACGATTGAATACAGCGAAAAGTCCGGCAAACGATCTGCGATCGATTTGATCCACTATTTATCCGAAACAGGCTTGTTTTATTGGTGATTTAGCAAAAATGATTATTAATTTGATTGATTCGGACGTAAAAATAATAAGAGATAAAAGCCGTTTAAGGCCTGAAAAAAGCAAAGTCAAAAGATTATTGGGGAGTAATGAAAAAATCAAAAAGCTAACTCCAGGGACTCAGAAAAAAACTCTGGATGAAGGCATTAAAGAAACTCTCCAGTGGTTTAAGTCTAATTTGCACAGATATAAGGCTGGTATATACAATGTTTAGGAAAGTATTTTTAGATGCACCCAATGTAAGTGCGATCGAAAAAGGATATTTAAATAAGGCAATCGATTCCCGCTTTGTTTCTGCAATCGGCCCTTTTGTAGGTTCTTTTGAAAAAAAATTTGCCGCATACCTTAAAACAAAACGGGCAGTTTCAGTCCAAAGCGGAACAGCAGCTCTATATATGGCATTGTATGAACTTGGCATCGGTAAAGGAGATGAAGTAATTGTTCCCGTTCTTACTTTTATTGCTACTGTAAATCCAATCATTCAGCTTGGCGCTCGGCCCGTTTTTGTTGATGTTGACAGAGAAACCTGGAATATCAGCCCTTCTGAACTAGTGAAAGCCATTACAAAGAGAACAAAAGCTATTATACCGGTTCATCTTTATGGTAACCCTTGTGACATGGGTTCCTTGAAAAGAATTGCGAAAGAACGCGGGCTTTATATTATTGAAGATGCAACCGAAAGCCTTGGAGCCGTTTATAGCGGCAAAATAACCGGCACGATAGGTGACCTTGGATGTTTTAGCTTTAACGGCAATAAGATTATCACAACCGGCGGCGGAGGTATGATTGCCGGTAACAAATTAAAAAGCCTTGAACATATTAAGTTCTTGGTAAATCAGGCTCGTGATGAATTGAGAGGATATTACCATCCTGAGATAGGGTTTAACTATAGGATGACTAATATAGAGGCGGCTCTCGGATTAGCTCAGATGACCAGGCTAAAATCCTTCCTTGAAAGGAAAAAAATGTATCATGATATTTATATTCAAGAACTTGGCGGAATTAATGAATTTACATTCCAAAAAGAGTATTCCTGCGCAAGGAGTTCATGGTGGTTTACATGCATATTGCTCAAAGATAAGTCGGTCGTTCCCAGCTTAATGAAGGGGCTAAATAAGAAAGGAATACCTTCAAGAAGAATATTTATGCCTCTTGTTGACCATCCGCCTTATAAAAATTTAAGTAAGGGAAAATTTGAAAACGCTCGTTTCGTGTACGAACACGGGCTCTGCCTTCCCAGTTCAACTCTTAATACAGCCGAAAACATCAGAAACACCTGCAAAATCCTAAAAAAGGAACTTTTAAGCCATGGAAAGAATTAGAAAAGTTTGACCGAACCTATATCAAAGGCAATGAATAAGAATCCTATTACGTTAAAAGAAGATTATAAAGTTGAAGAAGCCAAAGAACTTATGCTTAAGAAGCAAATTGAATGCATTCCGGTGTTGGGAAGCGGAAACAGGATTGTTTCAGCGATATGGTGGCACGATATATTTGATAAGAAGACAAAATCCAAAAAGAAGATTAATCTTCCCGTCGTCCTTATGGCAGGCGGAGAGGGGACAAGGCTTTCTCCGTTCACAAAAGTCCTGCCTAAACCACTTATGCTGATCGGCGAAAAGCCTATTTCCGAGATAATAATGGAAAGATTCTCCGAATATGATTGCCGTTTGTTTTACATGTCGGTTAATTATAAGTCCAACATAATTAAGGCCTATTTTGATGATTTTAAACACCCTTACAAGATTAATTATATTAATGAAAAAAAACCGCTTGGAACTGCCGGCTGCCTCAGTCTATTAAAGAATAAGATCAAAACCACCTTCTTTGTCAGCAACTGCGATATAGTAATTGAAGCAGATTTTTCGGATATTATCTCTTTCCATAAACAAAATAGGAACCAGATAACATTGGTGGGATCAATGAAGCACTACACTATCCCTTACGGTATCTGCAAAACCGGGAAAGACGGCAAACTTAACGTTATAGAAGAGAAACCCGAGTACGATTATCTTGTGAATACGGGGATGTATGTGCTGGAACCTTCTGTTTTCAAGTTTGTTCCAAATGGAAAGGCCTTTCACATGACCGACCTAATTAATTCCTGTATGACAACCGGGAAAAATGTCGGGGTTTATCCGATCTCGGAAAAATCATGGATTGATATTGGTCAGTTAGAAGAATTAAAAAATACGTTAAAAAGATTTTCGATGGACTAATAGGAAAAGAAAAAATGTATCTTTCTCCTGATTTTGATTTAACCTACAACGTTAATGAACCTCCGCTCTGCGAGATTGTGTCGCAATTGTTTTCGAGTTGCTTCAATATTGCGATTTTTCAAGATAAAAAGTATTTTTTCAAAAGAATTTTCTAAAAAATACGATATTTAGTTTTCAAAGGCCTCTTTTGAAACTAGTTGCGGCACAGACTCCAAGCTGTGGGGAGTTGTCAAGTTAATTTTAAAAATGGCCCGGACACAGGAGGTATATTTTGAAGGGTTTTATTACCAAAAGTTGGGATTCTTACTTGGAGTCATTCGATGCGGAGAACAGGGATATCTATTTTACGGAAAGATACACGAAGCTTTATGAGTCAAATGAGGCTTCCGCGGAAGCATTTGTATTTGAGGATGCGGATAGAGTCTATATATTTCCGTATATTAAAAGGGAAATATGTATAGCCGGAGGCGCTTATTTTGATTTTGAGACAGCATACGGTTACGGAGGGCCGCTTTCAAACTGCCAGAACAGGAGTTTTATTGAAGCCGCCTTCAAAGAGTTCTGCGAATTGGCGCTAAAGAATAATATTATTGCCGGTTTGATTCGATTCCACCCGTTAATAAAGAATCAGGCGTTAGTGGGTAAGGGCTGTGATGTTTTATTTGACAGGAAGACCGTAGCTATGGATCTTCGCAATAGCGAAGAAGAGTTATGGAATCATCATGTGCACAAAAACCACCGGAATTCCATAAGGAAGGCGGAGAAATCCGGTCTTCGATTTGTCGCTGATGAAAAGCTTCTGCACATGGACGAGTTCCTTGAAATCTATAACAAAACGTTGGATAATCTCAATAGCGAAGATTTTTACCGCTTCAACAATGACTATTATGAAAGAATAAAAAAATCGATGGGAAAAGACAGTTTTTTAGGCCTTGTATATCTCGAAGATAAAATTATTGCCGCAATTATTTATTTTCAGTACGGTGTTTATGGGCACGCACATCTTGGAGGAAGCCTGGCGGAATATTTAAATTGTTGTCCCAACAATTTTATGCTTTATAAAGCAGCCCTGTATCTGAAAAGCAGAGGCGTAAAATATTTCCATTTTGGAGGCGGAACAGACGGGTCTGAAGAAAACTCGCTGTATAAATACAAAAAAAGATTCTCTAAAAATGAATTTGACTTTTATATAGGCAAGATGGTGCTAAACGATGATGTCTATCGCAAGGCGTGTTCCGAGTGGGAGAACAGATTTCCTGAGAAGAAAGAAAGGTACAATAAATTCCTGCTCAAGTACCGGTATTAGGGTCTTATAGCTTAAACTTGCAATATTCCCCGCAGCAAGCTGCGGG
>JAPLKN010000149.1 GCA_026388075.1 Elusimicrobiota bacterium | reverse complement strand
CTTTTTTGGAATTTACGGATCATAACTTCTAAAGTGTTATGAGAAACTCCAAAATCTTCGGCCGTTAATTTTGTGGAATCATTATTTATTTTTAGTCTTTCAAATATCATTTGTTTTAGCTGTTCAATAAGAGATGATTCTGGTAATTTCTTATCGAAAGCTTCAAGAATTTTTAAATAATCAGATATATTGTATTCATAGATTTCAAGATATTTGTTTCTCATGTATCCGAGATTCCAGCAATTCTTTGCCTTTTGTTCGTCGCTTTCAATATAAACCTTTTTATCAGAATCAAAAACAAATCCTTTGCTTTCCTCAAGAATTCTTAAGAATTCTTCTTTATCAAGGTCTTTTAAAGTCGTTTTGTTAATGGATACATTTGTCATCGCAAGCGGAACATCTGGAACATGATCATAGCCAAGATGCAACGGAAACGCCAGGGCAAGGAAGGATCCAACAGGAAGGCATGGGATAATGTTTAGTATCCTAAAAAGCATTCCAAGAAACGGGAATCGGACAAATTTATCAAACGGTGTCGCTTTTCCCCTTTCAATAATGTTTCCAGCCTTGTCGCGGAAATATAAGGTTTGATGTGAAACGCCGAAAACATAACTACTGATTACAAGAGCTATTGCCTTGATTGCCATCGGATTTAATACCAAAGATATACCTGGAATTAAAGAAAGCAGAAACTCGAATAAAAGCTGAAGAGCAAAACCATAAATAAGTTCTTCAATCGCCACGGCAACAGGTAGACGTTTGGGATTTTCTTGAACCCATTTGGCAAGAGGAGTAATTAGAGCTGCAGCGGGATTCGATATTTTTTGAGAATTGTCTAAGATCGTAATTCCCAAAAATTCATTGTTGAGATTTTGTAAAGCTGATAAAGCTGTTTGAGCAGAAGGAGTACCATTTGGTTTTCTAAACCCGAGATTAAGAGCGATTTCTCGTGTAACAACAAGATCCCCATTTTCAGCTTTGGTTTTAAGAAATGCCTTAAACAATTCAGCAAAGGTGGTGCCAAAAACAGGTGTTCCACCATAAATATTAAATAAAGTTATGTAAGAAGTGCGATTTCTGCTACATAACGCTTTTTTTATAGCAAAAATATTTATTCTTTCTGTTTCGCCTCCGGCCTTTCTTTTGATATTGGACTCAATAATCTTTTTTGCTTTTTCTTCAGGCAGTTTTTCTTGAATTGTAACGCCGGTAAATTCTTGGCCGAGAATTTGTAAGATTGATATTGCTGAATCGGCAGAAGTTATCCCCGGTCTTATCAAGCCAAGATCAAACGCGATTTCGTGCGTCATAGCAAGCACACCATTTTTGGCTTTGGTTTTAAGATATACCTTAAACAATTCAGCAAATGTAGAACCGAGCACGGGCGTTTTACCATAAGTTCTAAATAGAGTTAAGTAAGAAGTTTGGTTTATACCAAATAATCCTATTTTAATCGCAAAAATATTTATGCCTTTTATTTTCCCATTAGCATACGTTTTAATGTTTGATTCAATTATTTTCTTTGCTTTTTCTTCTGAAAGCTTTTCTTGAATTGTAACGCCAATAAATTCTTTGCCGAGAGATTGTAAGGTTGATAGAGCATAAGCAATATCGTTATTTATGCTAAATCGGAGGTTGAGCGCAATTTCCGGCGTTAAGACAAGAACACCATTTTCAGCTTTAGTTTTAAGATATGCTTTAAACAATTTTAGAAATGTGGTATCAAAAACAGGTGTTTCGCCATAAATTCCAAATAGGGCTTCATAGGAAGCAGTACCTCTTTTAAACAATTCTTTTTTCATCAAAAACAAGTTTATGTTTTCAACTTTGCCATTGACATTTTTGATATTTGATTCGATAATCTTTTTTGCTTCTTCTTCAATTAGTTTTTCTTGAATTGTAACGCCGGTAATTTCTTTGCCGAGAGATTGTAAGACTTGCAGAGCGGGATGAGTAGAACCAGTACCAATTGAAGTAAAAAAACCGAGACTAAATGCATTTTCCTGTGTTATGGTAAGAGCACCGTCTTCGGCTTTGGTTTTGAGATATGTTTTAAACAATTCAGCAAATGTGGTACCAAACACAGGCGTTTCGCCGTAAATACTAAAAAGGGTTCTATAAAGGCGCTTATTTGTACCTAATAGGGCTTTTTTTATCAAAAACAAGTCTATACTTTCAACTTTGCCATTGACATTTTTGATATTTGATTCGATAATCTTTTTTGCTTCTTCTTCTGGCATTTTCTCTAGAAGCTCTTTACCGGCAAATTCCTTTTTATTTTTAGTATTTGTTTTATCTATTTTCTTTTTAGGAGGTCTTGCTTGTATTGTAACGCCGGTAATTTCTTCACCGAGAGATTGTAAAACTAATAATGCAGGATAATCAAGACCATTACCAGTTGGTGTTCTAAAACCGAGATCAAATGCGGTTTTTGGGGTTACAACAAGAACGCTGTTTTCAGCTTTAGTTTTAAGATAAACTTTAAACACTTCAGCAAATGTAGATCCTTGCACCGGAATTTTCCCATAAATTTTAAATAAGGTCTTATAAACGACGTAGTTTTTGCCAGAAATGTCTCTTCTTATCGCAAATAAGTTTATATTTTCTATTTCACCTTTGTCATTAATTTTAATGTTAGATTCGATAATCTTTTTTGCTTCTTCTTCAGGCATTTTCTCTAGGAGCTCATTAACGATAAAATCCTTTTTAGCTTTTACGCGCAGTTTTTTATGCGGAAGTTTTTCTTGAATTATAATGCCAATAAACTTCTCCTTATTTTTTGTACCCGTCTTAATCTTTGGCCCAATAATTTTATCTGATTTTATTTGCGGAAGTCTTTTTTGTAGCGTAACGCCGGTAAATTCTTTGCCGAGATTTTGTAAAACCGATAATGTTAATTGAGTATAAGCAGTACCTTTAGATGTTCTAAAACCGAGACTATGTGCGGTTTTGGGAGTCATAACAAGAACACCATTTTCAGTTTTGGCCTTAAGGTAAACCTTAAAAACTTCAGCGAATGTGGATCCTAGCACAGGAGTTCTGCCATAGATACTAAATAAAAATTTGTAGGAGTTATTGTTTTTGCCCAACAGCTCTTTTTTTATCAAAAACAAATTTATACTTTCTATATTCCCTTCGGCATTCTTTATGATGTACGATTCAATTATTTGTTTTGCATTTTTTTGCAATAATTTTGCCTTATCACTAATATGACCAGCTTCTGCTTTACTGTGGTTATTATTTATTGGGAGTCGAATTTTATATTTTTTCAAGATGTCGCGAAAAATAGCAGGATCCAGACCAAAATATTTTGAAATTTCATCAATACTTGAACAATATTTGCATATATCAAAGACTTGGGTGGTAAATTCTTCAAGTAAGGTTTTTTGAGTATCGTCGTACTCATCAAAAAAATTAAAGGTGCTGGGTAACCCCAGAGTTACTTTAATGTAACCCAAATTCCAGCAGTTTAATGAATTTCTAGATTCGTCAATAACAAAATCTTCGGCATTTTTATCAAATTGCATAAGTTTGCTATCTTCAAGAATTTTTGCGAAATCCTGAGTAGAAACTTTGTTTTCTCCTATTATCGCCAGTGGAACGCCGGGGATATGGTCGTAGCCGAGGTGCGAAGGAAAAGCCAAAGCAAGGAACGATCCGACGGGTAGGCCGGGGACGATATTTAGTATCCTGAAAGCCATTCCAAGAAACGGGAATCGGACAAATTTATCAAACGGTGTCGCTTTTCCCCTTTCAACTATGTTTCCAGCCTTGTCGCGGAAATATAAGGTTTGGTGCGAAACACCGAAAATATAACTGCTGATTATAAGGGCTATTGCTTTGATTACAATCGGATTTAATACCAAAGATATACCGGGAATCAAAGAAAGAAGAAACTCGAACAATAACTGAAGTGCAAAACCATAGATCAATTCTTCAATCGCAATAGCGTAAGGCATTCTTTTCGGATTGCCTTGAACCCATTTGGCAAGAGGAGTAATAAGCGTTTCATAATGAGGTGTTATCTGCAATTGTTTCAAAATCTTTATACCGGTAACTTCTTCGCCTAGGGATTGTAAAGCTAATAATGCTGTTTTAGTAAAGCCAGTACCAGTTGACGTTAAAAATCCAAGATTAAACGCAATTTCTGGCGTTACAATAAGAACATCATTTTTGGCTTTGGTTTTGAGATACGCCTTAAACATTTCAGAGAATGTAGATCCGAGCACCGGTATTCTGCCATAAACTTTGAATAAGGTATTATAGGAATTTCTTTTTTTGCCTAATAGTTCTGCTTTTATCGAAAATAAATTTATACTTTCTATTCCGCCTTTGGAATTCTTTTTGATGTTAGATTCAATTATTTTTTTTGCTTCTATAGAAGGCCTTTTTTGAATTGTAACACCAATAAATTCTTTGTCAAGAGATTGTAAGGTTAATAAAGCCGGCTGAGTAGAACCGTTGCCTTCTGGAGTTAAAAATCCTAGATCAAGCGCAATTTTCGGCGTCAGAACAAGAACGTCATTCTTGGCTTTGGTTTTTAGAAATGTCTTAAACAATTCAGTAAATGTGGTGCCAAACACAGGTGTTCCACCGTAAATTCTAAATAAGGTTCTATAGAGAGTAAAGTCTTTGCCAAATAACTCTTTTTTAATCGCAGAAATATTTATGCCTTCTACATTTCCCTGGGCATCCTTTTTGATGTTTGATTCAATTATTTGTTTGACTTCGTCTAATGATAGTTTGTTATTTATTGGAACTCGAATTTTATATTTATTCAAGAGATTGTGAAAATTGTTAGGACCCAGACCAAAATATTTTGAAATCTCATCAATACTTGAACAATTTTTGGATAAATCAAGAACTTGCGCGATAAATTTATTAAGTAAAGTTTTTTTAGCATCGTCATATGTGTCAAAGAAATTCAGAATGCTGGGCAATTCTAGAGCCACTTTAATGTAACCTAAATTCCAGCAGTTTAATGAATTTCTAGATTCGTCAATAACAAAATCTTCGGCATTTTTATCAAATTGCATAAGTTTGCTATCTTCAAGAATTTTTGCGAAATCTTGAGGAGAAACTTTGTTTTCTCCTATTGTTGCTAGGGGAACGCCTGGGATACGGTCGTAGCCGAGATGGGCTGGGAACGCCAGGGCAAGGAATGATCCCACGGGAAGGCCTGGGATAATGTTTAGTATCCTAAAAGCCATTCCAAGCAGTGGGAAGCGGACAAGTCTGTCAAACGGCGTTGCTTTTCCCCTTTCAATTATATTTCCATCCTTGTCGCGGAAATATAAGGTTTGGTGCGAAACGCCGAAAATATAGCTGCAAATTATAAGGGCGATTGCTTTGATTGCTATCGGATTTAATACCAAAGATATACCGGGAATCAAAAAAATTAGAAACTCAAACAAAAGCTGAAGAGCAAAACCATAAATTAGCTCTTCTACTGCAACGGCTACAGGCAAGCGTTTAGGATTATCTTGAACCCATTTGGCAAGAGGATGGATAAGCGCGAGCCCCTGATGGGTATTTTCTATAATTTCATTAATGTTTATTCTTTCATTAACATTATGTTTTAGTTCGCGAAGTACTTCAGTTAAAATGATCCCAATATTTTCCTGAGTTAAAACTATTTGCTCATTTTGTTGTATTTGAGATTGTAATTTCGGTATATTTGCGTATTCTTGGAGATTCGGATTACTATATTTTGCAAGCAGAAATGCGTATTTAGCTAGATTTAAATATACTTCTTTTTCCTTTTCGGTTTTTGCGTAACTCAGGAGTATGTCGGTAATTTTTTCAAAGATTATTATTTCCTGATCAATATCACATCCGGCTGACAATTTTTGAGATAAAGCAACTAAGGACTGCGTTAATTTTACGCCCGGTTTTACTTTCTCGTGCTGATCGCGATATACAAAAAACAGAAAAGAATTTATAAATTTGTTGAGGACCAGCGCTGTTGATTCCGGATCATTTTTAACTATAAAAGAAATAATACTTAAAATTATCTGTTTGAAGACCTCATCATTTCTGAATAAATCAATTATAAATTCCTCGTTTTTCCCATCACTTAGTAAATTGACGAAGTATGCCCCGATTTGTTTGGAAACCAAATATTTTTCATCAGAGGTTTCTGCTACATCACACGTATAAGAGATAAGTTTAATGATAAATTTTGTGTGTTCATCTGATACGGGAGGGATTCCAAAAATCTCAGAGAGCAAGCCATAGATTTCTTCCAAATTTTTTGTAGTAATAAAACCCATGCCGCCTTTAAAAAGTATATAGTATTTCAATAGGCTGCTTATATCTTGGGATTTCTGCTGAGCTAAATCAGGAATATTTGTTTTTATTTTCGTTAAAACAGTATTTTTTAGCTGCGGACTATCAATTTTTTCGTATAATTGGTATAAAATATTAAAATAAAAATCTTCCGGCGGTTCTTTATCAAGCAGAGAGAACAGTTGATTCAGATTATCTCTTCTTTTATTTTGGTCTTTAGATTGAGCTTGGTTTATTATATTTATGACAAATGCCTGTATAAAGGGGAGCTTTTTGTCGGGGTAAATGCCAGAATAAAATGTATCAATAAGCTCTTGATTTTCTTTAGGATTTTTCATTGCCCTATATAAGATAATCGCGAATGCAAGAGTTTCATTATCCTCGGCCAATTCATTGGCAGTCTTTAGAAGCCGTTCAATAGAGCGAGGATCAACGGCTAGAAAATTGCTTTCAGGAATGTTTCCGGCAAGAAAATCACTTGCATTTTTAATAAATTCCTTATCGTTTTCGCCGAAAATTTGCAGCAAAGTTTTTGTTATCAGGATAATCAGACTACGGTTGATTTCGGATGTGTCATCGGCCGAATACAATTCCTGAAGAGTATTGAGCATGGTTTTCTTGTCTAATTTGGATGACTTTTTCTTAGCAGGCTGGTTTTTAGCGTCTTGAAACATAGTTTTGATATTTTCAGCCAGGTTTATTTTAAGCTGTTCCGTATCAGCAACGGCAAAGGTTTCATTTAGTACATTCTTAAATATTTCGTGACTTGAAACAGTTCCGCCTTGTATTTCAAGAATTTTTTCTAAAAATGTATATGCTTGTTGAACATCAAATTCTTTTACATTGCCGGGACCAGTTTTAATCAGCATTACTTGCACAAATTTGCTTGCTATTTGTCTCCGTAATATTGTATCGGCGATATTTTCTAGAAAAAATACCGCAATTTGTTCCCACTGTTTTTTCTCTTGCGCATCTAGTTGCGCGTATAAACCAGAGAAACTGTTAATTAGCACTTCTTTATCCATGCCGCTCGGGTAGGTATATATGTCCAGCAAGGCTTTTGCCAGCGCCTGTTCCCTGTCTTTTGACAGAAACAGCACTTCTGCGATTATTTCTGTTGTCACTTTATCCTGTTGAAAACTATCTTTTAAATACCGTTTTAACTTTTGATAAACGCCTTCAAAACTATTTTTGATTGCAGTAGCTGCATTGTCAATGTCATCTATAGGATAGGCGCTCAGTATTTCTCCCAATTTTTCAACATTGTTTAACTGAAACTTGATATTTGTTCTATTCTTTAAGTTTTGTATGTAATTAATAATGAGCAACTTATACTTCTTAATACCGTTTTTTGCTTTTTCTATTTTATTAGAGACGAAATTAACCAGTTTCTTTATTGCTTTATGGATTTTAACGCGATGTTTATGAAAAGATATGACGGCCAAGATAACGAAAGTAGATATAGCAGCTAGTACCGTGATATTTTCTACGTTATGAACCCACGCCAAGGTACGCGCACCGTACATTTCGGCGCCATTCTGAAGAACGGCATCGTGCGACGCCCAGGCGTTTTGAATAAAAAACGTTTCATAAAACTGCGATATCTGATCCAGCGTGAGTGTCGCTAAGCTGCCGTCCCAGTTTGTTCCGCAGGCCGTATTTAGGGCATTAAGACCGCTTACGTTACGCGGTATCAGGCCAAAGAATACTTTCACCTCATAACTCAGGCTATTAATAGTTGACAGAAGCCCTTCAAGTTCAACCAGGTTATTTACAATTTCTTCAGCTGTTTGCTCATCGGTTATTTTGGGATACGAAAACTCAGCTGATGAGATAATATTAAGCAACACGGAAAGCTGACCCGTGCTTGGACTGCTGCCAGAAACCCAGGTCTCGGTGAAATGAAACAATTCCTTTATAGCATTATAGGTGGATTCATCTTGATTTATAGACAGCCATAACATTCCTGCGGCGGTTATTTTTTTCACATCGTTCGCTAGATTTACATCACTTGCGTTTATATATGTCCGCGCTGAAGCCCAAGAAGAGTTGATAAATGCGTAAAGACTTTGTCGTTCGCCAAGAATAACTGTCCCGCCGGATGAATAATTTGTACCGAACAAAACATTATAGTACTGCATATTGGCGCCAAGCGCTTGTTCCAGCAGTTCAATTGAACGCAGATCGTTTATGACTTCACTGATCGGCCGTCGCCCGGCCGTACCCTGATTTTCATCATTGGAGATGATTATCAAAAGGTTAAATCCGGCAAGCGTAATGGTGGTTGAAGAATCAGCAAAATTATTTCCGTTAAGTTCACTAAATCGCGAAACAAACGAATATATATCTGAATTGTTTTTAATATAATCGTAAAGCGTTGCTAGCCGAGTAATGTCGTCCAAGCTCAAGTTATATTTTCGGTACAACATATCTATAACTGCATTATGTCCTAAGTTCATATTGGGGATGAGAGCATCAATAAATGCCTTGATTAACGGATTATTATGATATGCGTCCGTTATATCATGGTCTACCTGTGCCTGGCCGCTATTTATAAAATCCTGAGCAGCGGTATACATCAAAGTTTCAAATGCTGATTTATTAAATCCAATATTATTGTCAACATAAAAATACTTATACATCATATGCAGATCCGAAACATAGAGAGCGTTATAATCGTAAGCCCAATAGGCTCCGGTCGCGTAATTTACAGCATCGAAATAAGGTATTGAGTATTGTCCAATAGTTATATATTGGTTAGCATAGTCAATAAGGAGACTCGAAATGTTTACCACTTCTTTACAATAGAGATACGGATTACGAGGGTTAGTAAGGTTTGGGGTAATAGTCTGCGGATTATAATAATCTATGGAATGTCCATCACTGTTGGGGTAAAGGGAGGTATGGAGCAGTTGATTAAAAAATGTAATCTGAGTTGAATCCAGCGCTGATGTTGTATCCAAAGGATGGCCTTTTAGAATTTCAAATTGTGCGTTAAAAACTGAGATGCAGCCGCCGAATACCTGCTCACACTGATTCAGCCCCCAACGGAGGTTACAAACTCCAACCACATCTTTTCTTAAATTCTCTATTTCTGTCGGATTCCCAATATATATGGTTAACCCTTGAGTATTGCCTTCCGGATTGAGCGCGGTAACAATTTGAAACAGAATATTCTCTTGGTTTTGCGTCAGTGTTGCCCCCGCAGTGAATTCATCGGCTGTTCCGGTTAATTTCTCAATAGTATTGATAGCATAGATTACATCCGCATCGTTTTTCCATGAATTCCAGATTTCTGCCAGAGCGGTCCGATCGTCCTGGGTCATATCTGCCGGTGTCAACTGACCCAAAGGAGAAGTGTTGTACGGGTTATTTTGCCCCGGCACCGATCCATCAGCCGGATTGCCGGCACGTCTTGAAAAATCAAAAACGGGAATAAATGCTTGACCGACCCCAGGCATAAGCGCAAAAAGGCCTAAGAGCTGCAACGCAAAATCATGAGAAAGAACGCCGGCTGCCGCTATCACAACGGGAATGGCGATTATCAGCCCTATCAACAAAGGTTGCGATATCATGCCGAAGATTACGCCGATTTCTACCAGAAAAATAGCTACCAATAAACCTATAATAAAAACAGGCACAAACGATAATTTCGAAAGTATCGCCCCGGAAACATCCTTCCCGATAATAAGCTTGGTTTTCAACATCGTTTTGCCGGTAAGTTCGTCTATCGGCCGGCGTATCGTAACCATATAAAGCGAAACGATTGCAGTTGCTCCTATTGCCAAACCTATGACGCTCAAGATAGCAACATATGACACTAGCATGAAACCCGGAAACAAAAGAGCATTTAGAATGAAATAAAACGCGTATCCTGAGGCAGCGCCAAAGCTCATGTTTCTTATCAAAAAAGTTTTACTGATAGTCACGTCATTCAATTTCTTTTTGGGTATCACAAATAAGGCGAAAGTTGAAAAAAGCGCCAGTATCCCTCCGATAAGAATACCCCATGGCAGCCCCAACAATAAAGCAGTCGCATATCCATAAATACTTATCGCCGAAATAAGAATGCCGGCAATCACTTCAAAAGCTATTCTTTGTTGTTTTTCCTGAGGAACAATTTTTACTGCTTTAAGTGATTGTCCGCTTTTCTTTATCATGATTCCGAATAAGGCAAGGGCGATAAGGGCGAGGATAGGGGAGGTGTAGAGCATACTGGCGATACCAAGCGATAAGCCTATAATTATTGAACCGATAGCTCCCGCCAGCATGAATGTTGACATCCGTTTTGCAACCAGCCAGACGAAATCTATGCCGGCCTTTAACATTTGTTCATGCGTTCTTTCGCCACGGTCAAACAGAATAAGATCTTTGCCGATCTTTTTATCGTATTCTATGCGGTCCATATAGAACCGTTTCAAAATCCCCGCAGAGATAATCATTATAATGGCGAGAGCGCCTAAGATAAGTCCGAGAGGCCCCAGCGTTGCCGGCAATATCCAGCCTAAGGCTGTAAACGCTTTTAATATTCCCAGGCCTCCAAAGATGATGGCCGCGCTGGGAATCACTGCGACGCCTATAAGCATCAATTTGCTTGACAACGAATAAAGAATACGCTGTTTTTTCGGCATCGCCTCGGGAATAAAATCAAACTTTTCTTTGACCGTAAACCCTTCTTTTTCAAATGCCTGTTTTATTTTGGGTTTTATTCTGGAAACAAAATTTTCAAATGCCAGGTTCAGGTCTCGGATGTATTCTGCCTGCGGATCAAATCCTGCAAACATGAACGAGTCGTGCTCAAATAGTTGATCCTGGATATTCCGTTCAGTTTCGGCCATTGCCTTAACAAACAAGAGCCACTCATTATGCACAGCTTGCAAAACTTGTTCACGCGCTATTTCCAAAGAACCGGTGCCGCCTTTAACAATTGATTCAGGAGCTTCAATTAGTGCATCTTTTATCTTTACATATTGGTCAAGTTTCTGCTGGAAAAGTTTGTCGCGTTCAATACGCATCTTCTTTGATAGAATATCCTGCGCGCTGTTGAAACGGCGCAGTCTTTCAATTATCCGCTCAATATTACCCTTCTTTTTTACAATAGTTGTCATTATGCCGGTTCTGTCGCCGATTCTGGCTTCTATTTCTTCTTCTCTAATAAGATTGGATTCATTTCGCAGGTGCTTACAGATAAATGCTTTGTCAGCCGGGGAAAGCCGTTCGTTAAAAGGAGCGCTGATTATTTCTTCAAGTTTTTTGATATGCCGGGGGCTCACCGTTTTTTTCTTTTTCATTTCGCTCTCAATTATTTGCCGCGGCTCGTAACTGATGCGTTCGTTTTCCTTGAACAGTTTTCCGTTTCTGCACATACGAAAAATCGCATACCCCTTTGATTTGTTTCGTCCAGCCCGGCATCCGAATTGTATCTCGTCCTGTTCATGCTTTTCTTCGCACAGCGATATAGCCACAATGCTTTTGGCAATGTCTAAAACCGGAGTGAAACCGGATCTTCCCCTATTGTTAACAATGCCGATTGCTCCGGCCTTTTTTCCGATATCAATAGAAAAGTCTGCGAGGTTTCCTGTGCGCGCATCCAAAAGAATAAAAAGTCCGGGTGTTTTGGTCTCCGAATCCCCGTACAACAGATTGTTTAAATGCTCGTCTTTTTTCACTTTATTGATTATGGTTTCAACTGCCTTAGCAATTTCATCTTCATTGCAGGTCTTTTCAGCGTCATTGAATTTCTGGTACAACTTTTGATATTCGGGAGAGTTTATAACCTGGATTGCTGAAAAAATCTTGGGATTAATCTTTGCCCAAGAACTTTCTTTCGGCAGTGAAGCAAACGTCCGGAGTATCCGTATTTGCAAGCGATCGCTGTCCCGAGAAGAATCCACTTTAACTATTGCCGATGCATCTAATTCAACAGCATCCAATATATCAGAGATTCCGGCTTCCTGTTTTTCTTTGTCAGTTTCATGAATGTATTTGCCGACAATCATCGGGTTTGCGGCATCGCCCCCTTCATCAACAAATTCCATTGTACGGCCAAAAATACCGCTGAACAGGTCTTCATCCGGGGTTGCGGTCGCTATGCCGACGCTGTCTCCAAACTCGGAGACAAGATTTGCAGCCAAGATATGCGCGGCACTCATTCGCTCCGGCTCAATTTTATCAATCGCATGATTACGCATTTCCTTTATTTGTACCGCCTGCTGAAGGCCCGCAGGCCAATGAACCCTGCTTTTGCCTTCTCCCTGCTTGATTCCGGTAATAATGATGCGTCGTCCCGCAATTTCATAGTCTATTCCCGGTTTGATGCATAAGTGCGCGGTCAAGGCTTTATTGACGTATGATACAAACAACGATTTTGTAAGCCAGGGGAGTTTACTCTTTGCTTCATCAAAACGTTTTTTCCCAGTGCTTCCTTTTGAGTTCAAGGCATATCGTATCCCGGAAAGATTAAGTTTTACCCTCTTTATGTCCTCACGTTTTGTGAAGTAGCGTTTGTTGCCTGACTTAATGAGTGCGCGCGCTATGTCATCGGCAATCAATTGGGTGTCTATACGGGCGCTGGCGTCTGGAAGGATTTCTCCTGATGTTTCAAAATAGTCGTCTTCGCCCAACACGTTATCGCCTTCATCGATCAGCAGGTATTGATATTTGGTTTGCATGGGCCTGTGAGCGCTGGACGAGAGTTTTTCTGCCATTCGATCCCAGCCCTGAGGTTCAATCGTTTGAAAGATGATATCGTTTTCGGAATAAAACTTGTTTAGATCGTCTTCTACTTTGTCAAATTGTTCGGTTTCAGGATTCCAGGCAAAGTGAGCATCGGCAGTCGCAAAGCCAATTCGTGCGGCAATTTCCGGTTCGCCGATTTGTTCAAAAAAACTTCGCGCGATTTCTGCACTCTCTTTTGAAAGGTCAGAGTTTGCGGTTAAGTGAATTATGCCGGTTAAACCACGCCGCTTAAGCAGCAGATAGGCAGACAAGATAAATGCATATGTTTTTCCGCCTCCCGCAAGGCACCACGCAACTTTTTTCTTCTGTCCGTTTATTAGTAGTTCTGCAGTTTTTACCTGTGTTTCCCATTTTTTCGGACTCCATTGTATTTCAGGGCGGGTTAACGAAAGAATTTGCTGAAATGCTTTCTCTGCTTGTTTTATATCATCATCATTTATATCTAATTTAATTTCTTCAAGCTTTAGGGCTCTTGTTTTTTCTTTTTCTGTCGAGCTAGCATTATTTCTCGGGGTAAAATCGTAAATAAAATGGGAAGGAAACGCCCAGGCAAGAAATGAACCAATAGGAAGACCCGGGATAATGTTTAGTATCCTAAAAATCATTCCAAGAATCGGAAATCGGACATATTTGTCAAATGGTGTTGCTTTCCTCCCTTCAATTATGTTGCCTTTTTTGTCACGGTAGAATATAGTTTGATGCGAAACGCCGAAAATATAACTGCTGATTATAAGTGCAATTGCTTTAATGGCAATAGGATTTAATACCAAAGATATGCCAGGAATCAAAGAAAGCAGAAACTCAAATAGAAGCTGAAGCGCAAAACCATAGATCAGTTCTTCAATGGCAACGGCAGCAGGCAAGCGCTTGGGATTCCCTTGAACCCATTTGGCAAGAGGCGGGATTAATGCCATAGAGTCATCGTCTTTATCCTTCGCGATTTTTATCAGTTTTCTCAAAATTTCTAATGGCGGAACAAATATCTTATTGAATTCTATTTTGTCGCCTTCAAATATTTGAAAGAACGTTTTTTGCACATTTGAAGCCTCTTTGTACTTGAGCGCTTCATTATAACTAGAGTCCGCGTCGCTTTCACTTAGGCCGTAATAAACTGCTACGGAAGCAAGGCAAACTTTTGCAAAATCATCTTTTTCATCATTTTTCAGCACGTTTTCCATGAATATTTTTCTAAATCTAGCCCAATCAATATCGGTTCCGTTTTCCTTGTTCAATTCAATGAACATATTCAGAAAACCACGGGCTGCGATATGCCGGGATTCCGTAAAGTAATCCGTATTTTGCAAACTTTTAAAACTATCTTCGTAATCAAGGTCATTTAGGAAAGAAGCAATATCTATCCCGAACCTTTTGGAAAACTCAAAAACAGCAAGATCTGATGAAGTTTCAATTTTTACCAGATCATTATTGCAGTCCATTATTTTTGAAGGTTTCCCGAAAACCTTGAGGCTTAAAATATATTTTTGGGTCAAATGGTCCATTTCATGAACGATAGTCTGTAAAAGACTCTCTTTTGTGCTGTTTGAAACAGTTTCATCACCAAGAAAAATGCGATAAGCTCCGTGCAAAGCGCCACGTCCCTTAACGATACTTGTAACTAAAATTGAAGCTAAATGATTCCTAAGATTTCTTTCTGTTAATTTTTGTGAAAAATGATGCTTGATAAAACAAAAATTATTTGCAAGGAAAATTGTTTCGGCAAAAGTTACAATCTTTTGATTGCGAAGCCATTGCATATCGTCTGCAAGTTTTTTTGGCCATGTACCCTCTTCTATCTGCAAAATGCGATCGATTTCTTTTTCGGCAACAGGCGCCATTTTTAAACTTAGCTCAATTAGCTGATCAAAATCTAGATAAAAAGAAAAACTCAAATGACTAAATGCCCAAAGCCTTAACTCATCTTTGATCTTTTCGTCTTCCAAAATTTGTTTTAGTAATTCTGGATTTGAGCTTTTCGCAAACATTAAGTAATATCCGATATTTTTATCAATATCGGGCCGCTCAAGCAATTTTATTAAATCATCGTCGTTAATAAGTCCTTCTATTATATTGTCTTTTCCTTTCATAAAATCCAGTATAAAACTGGCTCCTACAGAAGAAATGGGCTTCCTTACTAAAATTAGAAAAATCTCAAAAGCTTTTATAGGATCTAAAGTAAGAAATTTGCTCAAAATATCTCTTAACATCAATTCCCTGCTATGTTCATATACTGAATAAACTCCGGGACCTTGAGAAAAAAGATTAATAAAGAAAAGATAATATCCGAAAAATTGATTTTCATCCAAAGTTATTTTCGTTTTTATTTCTTCGGAAAGTTTTTTTACTAAAGTGAGGGAGGCTTCGATATTATCTTGTTTTCGGAGTTCAACAGCCTCATTAATTGCATCTATGATGGGTTGGGGAGCTTTATTGACAGCTTCTTTAATTTTTAAAAGCAGTTCGCCTTCAAGGCCGCTTAAAGCTTCTTCGTTTAATATTGGTCTTTTTTTCCCCGCCATCGCGAGCATATTATTGGGCTTAGCATTATATTTTTTGTGTCTAGGGGTTGAAAATATTGGCGTGATTAATGCTGGTATAATGGGAATCGGCAAGAGGCCAAACAAACGGAATCCTATACCTTTTCGTACAAACGATAGTTTATCTTTGAAATTTGTTTCCCCTTCAGCAACCACCTTGCCGTTACGCAGATAATATTTTATGCCGTGAGCCATGACGAATAAGAAGTTGCTTGCTAAAAATGCAGTATAATGTGCAAGAATCAGTGAAACCACAATGTGCATCCAAGGCACAAGCCCCAGAGTTGAAGTTGCCGCAAACCAGACAATTGAGAGAATGCTTTCAAGAACAATAAAAATATTCCTTGCAAACAAGTTTTCTTCTTTTTGTGCAGCTTGTTCAAGGGATATTCCTTTCTTCCCTTCCTGTTTTGCCAGAACCTGCTTGCCATATCGCGGAATCAGAGCGGCGGAATTAAAGTGATCTTTTTTTGTTTTTTGGTCCAATGATTCAACAGTTTGTTTTTCTAACGGAGCAAAAAGTACATATGCGTTATGGTAGACATCAGTATTTTTCTGATAGCCTTCCCTAATGCCGAAAAGGGATTGAAAATATTCTGTTGGCCCCCGGGCCCCCGTGGAATAGAGCCTCTGTATTCTGGGGTCTTTAGTTTTTTGTGAACGATATACGGCTATGCCCGTATTTCTAAGTGCAGGTTCGCTTTCGACTTTGGTTTTATAAACATCAATAATTTCTTTTTGAAAATCGTAACCGCCTTTTCTGAAAATAGGCCTTTTAACTAAAAATACAGGTTCTCCATTTTCCAACCTTCTAACTTTAACCATCGCAGCTGAACGTATTTTGCCGTTAACCCGAACAATTGCAAGCATTTTATTTCGTGAAGCAAGATCATCATCTAAACATGCAACCTGTCTTGCCTTAGAGGACAAATTAAAACAATTTACCATGTCCGGGTTAAACATGCCTCGTTGAAGAATGAGGTCGGGATCAGCGGTAAGCTGGATTTCAACATTTTTGAAAATTACTTCCTTTTGTAAAGCTATTGATTTAAGGTTATAGAGAGTAGTTGACATATTATAAGCGATATCTTTTGTTACATAGAGGATTCTATCTATGAGATTGTTGATATTTCTGAGATCAGGAGATTTTTTTTGCAGCTCAATATAAAAGCCAAGAATGGCAATCCGTAAGTTGATCTTATGAAGTTCTTCTTCAACAAGGCTTCTTTCAGGAACTCTGGGGTCAAGAGAATTTAGTTGAGCAACAAGGGTTTCTTTTTCTTGTTCAAGTTCAGCGAGGGCTTCTTCGGGGTTTTTGATGTCAGCAGAAATAGTTTCAGCCAGTTCATCGCCGAAAGCTTCGGCTATCGTTTCTTTATCTTCAAAACAATCAATAGCCTGGTTTAAAGCATCGTAAAGTTTTTCCGGGTCAACTTTATTTTGCACTTTAACAGTGCCAAGATTAAAAGTTTCCTCTCTAGTAAAAGCTTTCCAGAATTCCGGATTATCTTTAAGGTATTCAATTTCATTGCCCGTAAGATCAAAGTTTTGTTCGTTGCGCCAGGCAAGAAAGTCGCCTTTGACAATGTGGTATACTATTTTTTTGAATAACGGTATATGTTCTTTTTCTATTTGTCCCGGATGAAGCTCATCTTCTCTTGTTGCAGATTTCAGTTTTCCAAGAACCTGCAAATAAAGCATCAGGCTTCTTGTATCAAGCGCTGAGATTTTATCTTTTATTTCCTGTACATCTTCGGCATCAGAAAAGTTAAAAAGGGCAACAATTTGATCTTTAAGCGTTTGTTCAACGGAAGAAGAAATTTCATCAAATGATGGCAAAGCTGTTTTTTTGAAAGATGTCAAAAAGTTTTGAAATATCTGTTTATCGGCCGTTTTTAAAATTGCAAGTTTTTCAAAAAGAGGAATAATATCTTCTATAGGAACACCTTCAAAATTAATGTTTGAGACAAAATCTAGGAAAGAAATATCATCAAACTCAAAAATGTTGATCAGCGGTATCATAAGGTTGGTTACTGGCAGTTTAGATTCTTTGGTTTGGAGGCAGTCTTTAAGGATGTTTATAAGAACTGTGGCGCCGGGGTGATTTGGGGAAAGGTTTTGCGAATCTTCTTGGATTTCTGAATCCCACAACCGTGTTATCAAAATAAATGGAACTACGAATCTCGGATATTTTATTGAAAGGGTTTTGAGTTCCGGAGGGCCGCGTTCAATGAGGGCATTAATGTTTAGATTTTTTTCATCTAATAAGCGCAAAAGTTTTGGAACAATCAGGGTCAACTTGTCGCGAAAGTATATGTTATGCAGATCAAATAATCCTTCTATCCAAAAAGAATCGTTGTTGCCCGCCCACGAACTTTTTGAAAGAATCTTATTTACCGCGTCAATCAATTCCCTGCTTGACTGATCGCTGTTTGCAAAATGCTGGACTATCTTTGCTAATGACAATAAAACCGCTGGTTTTTCTTCAGGCTTTATTGCTTCGTTTTCTTCTATCATGGCATAAAGAGGATATAAATTAGATGCCGCGATTATATCTGTATCCCGTTTCGTAAAAATACGAGGCAAGCCTTCAATGTCTAGAAGTTTCAATACGCTTTTTGCCGCAAATTCTTCTAGATTCACTTTTTCTTCAGGCAGAACACCATCCACTACAAGTTCAAAATTAGTCTTTTGCCTGCCCATTATTTCTTTGAAATATTGTTCTTGGGGGGTGCCCTTTTTGAATTCCTCAGCAAATTTTTCGGGCAATTTTAGTAATTTAATAAGATCGGGAGGATACTCGGGCATCATAAATAATTCTTCAACCTCATTGGATTTGCCTTCCTTTGCAAACCCTAGCGACCGGTCCGAATTTTGCTTATATTGAACGTAGTGAATCGGCAACTGGGAAAACAAGACCCATTCGGCGGAGCTTAGATCCAAACCAATTCCTACACTTACATTTATTAATATCAAGTCTACATCCGGATCTTCCTGAAAATGAAACCGGCGGAATTCTTTAAGCGACATTTTCTGATCCCTGGGCTGTTCGTGGCCTTCAGGAACTATCACGATCTTATTTTTTACGGAGCGATAAAATACAGTTTTTCCATCAGGCCATTTCGCGTCGCCTTTTACACCCCCGTCTATTCTAAGTATCTTTCGGCCTTGTTGTTTATAACGCTCTTCAATTTTATCCATGAGCACAGTATTTCGGGCAAAGATTATCCCTTTTTTCCCTTTGCGATTATTAACTATTTCATCCATTGCGTCCCAGTAATTCGTTCCTGGTTCTTCCCCCAATAACGTCGGGTCAATCATCGCAAAATCCAGTATCATTTGATTTATCAAAGAAGGTTTACGAAGTTCTTTTTCCTCTTCAACGTTTTTCCCCACCCTCTTGTGATACTCGCGCAGATACCCTTTTGGATCTTGCAGATATTGCAGCAAAATCTTTACCTGATCGCTGGACACCTTAAAACGCCCGTTTCCTTCTTTGATCTCGGACAGTCTTTTGTTCTTATATAAATCGCCGAGCTCCTCCTTTGTCAATCGGATGCTGATTGCTGCAAACTTTTGGTGCAAACTATTGAGAAATAGTATAGGATTTTCAACGTAAAGCGCCTTAAATGCTGGGTATGAAATATAATCAGTTTTTGTTTCGCCGCTGCCAGGATTTGTGAAAAGCAAATTAAATAAAGAAAATAACTGTAACGGGTGATTGGTAAAAGGTGTAGCAGATAATATCCAGGATCTTTTTGCTTTAAGCCTGCGGACTATGCGTGCTTGATAACTGCTTCGTTTTCCCTCCCCGCGGTAGTTTTCTATCCCCTGGCCTTCATCAACTACGCATAGGTCTAATTTCTTTTGAAGAAGCTGAAAACGCAAGTCATCCTTATTCCACTTGCGGATATCCTGCATGCTAGCCAAAAAGATTACCCCATCTTCATTTTTCATATTTTCTGATATCAGTCTTAATTTCTCTGCCCAAGTACCTCGCAAAATAACAAGTTTCTGGGACTTTTCCTCCGCTTCATGAAGCAAATATTGAGTAATCCAAGTGTCTATAACAACTTTAGGCACGATAATTATAGATTTCCATTTGTCTTCCGGACGAATTGCCGCATAGGTGGAAATGGTTTTTCCTAGCCGTGTGTCATAAGCATTGACCGAGCCAAATACATCAATATTTTTGTGCCTTTCGTTCCCATAGCGCATGAACCACGCCGCATACCGCTGATGCGGGTAAAGCATGCTAGATATATGTTCCGGCTGATATGACAACGCTTCTACTATTTCGTCAATAATCTGGCTCTTTACTTCTTCAATAAATTTTTCAAAAAATGTCGTTTTTAATGATGATTTAAGTTTTTCAAACGAATCTTCAAGATTCTTTTTAACATCATCCATATCCTGTTCTTTGCCGGCTAACTGGGTTTTTCCATAGTGAGAAAAATACAACCTCTTAAATATCGCTATGAGTACTTCCTTTGCCGATTCAGGCAACGCTTTTATGTCGTTGTGTGCAAAGTACGATAGCAACGCCTGCATATATGAAAACGGAATGTTTTCTGTTGTCTCTTCGGGTTTTTGTTGTTCCTCACTGCCCGATTGTCCGAGCCGAAATTCAGCTATACGGCGGTTTAGTTCTTCCAGGCTCAAACCGGGATTGGCTTCGGCCAGCACCATGAGAACTTCGGTAAGATTTTGCCCTTCTAATATCTTAATAAAGTCAGAAAAACCCTTCTGTTCAAAATATTCAACAGCGGTCAACCGTTTACGCGGACTTCTTTTAGAGCCTTTCTTTAAAAGCAACATAGAATAATCAAATCCTATAAAAGTACATATCTCTTGAAATACCTTTTTTGTCAATCCAAAGGCTTTTTCTATTGAAGTCAAATTATAGCCGGCAGAAACCAGCGTTTCAATCTGTTTGCAGAGCTCGTGCTTGATACTTTCTATCTGTTCGGGCTGAGCATCTTTAAAATGTTTGAGTTTATACACAATCTCGGTTTTTTGGGGAAGTATTTTTAAATTTACATATCCTAAATTAGAACAATTAAGCTGTTGGCGGCTGTCGTCAATCAAATATTTTTTTGAATCAAGATCGCGCGCAAACTTCTTGCTCTGTTCAAATAAAAGCATTAATTGATCATACGTTATGCTCTGAAGGGGTACCTCATATCGAAAGTAAGAATACTTTAAATCTAATGTTTTTTCGATCTCATATATTATTTCTGAACAATTTCTATTGATATCAATGAAATTGAACGGACCGTAATATCCATTTTTGCACCAGAGTGGCTGCATAGAATTTTCGATTTCTTCCGCAGAAATGCCGCTTTCCAGGCAATTTCTGATTTGCGACTTAAATATTTCAATCAATTCTTTTGTTTTTTCGTGCAAAATTCCTTTTCCCAGCCTTTCATTCTGGAATTTCCGCCACGCATCAATTGAATGTTGGTCAAAATCAAGCGCATCATTAAAATAGCTTAACAGGCATTCCGAATGTGATTTGCCAAATGGATAATCCCACCCGCCGCCACATAACATGCTGTTCAGGCATCCCAAATTCCAGCACGGAGATTCCCTACCCTTTTTTACCAACACGTATTCATAACGACCTTCAGACAATCTGTATTTCTTGGTTTCTTCAAGCATCTCAAGAAATTGTTCATAGGTAATATCTCCGACATACCGCCGCTTAGGTATTATCTTCTTGTATGATTCAAATTCTTTAGGCAGAGATATAATGTAACGTCTATCATCTACGAGTTCCGCATAACGATTATACGATTTCACTAAACAATCAAACTCTTCAGCCGTAATTTTTAATAACTGAAGGCCAGAATAATAGCCGTCTCGTATCAAAACAGAAACTATCATGTCGTGAAGTTGGCCAAGATAATTATGTTCCGCGGAAGAATATTGCTGGAATACTTCAAAATACCGGTTCAAATTATTTCGGTCCAAATCAAATATAGTTTGCAGCCAGCCTATCCGATAATAATATGAAACACTGCCAATGCTTTTCCGTGCATCAAATTGAGTTTCTTTTAAAAGGGTGCTAAAAGCAGGAAATACTGCGTTGCAAACAGTTTTAAAGGGGAGTTGTTTAAATGTTTCATCCTCGTTAAATGAATGAAGACTATCTAATACAAAAAAATACTCAAGCTCGTTATAGAAGGTATGTTTTAATTGTTCGCCTTTGTAACTAGTGCCTAATCTAATCAATTGTTCTTGACTTTGTCTGTATAGAGCAGTCTTGTTTTCTTTTGTTGCATATTTGAATTGCGTAAACAATACATCAATTTTTTGCTTCATTTCATTAGGCAAATCTGAAATTTTTTCAAAGACATAGGTTAAGTTCCATACGTTATACTTTTTTCGTTTTTCATCTAAATAATATCCACCTACGTGCTTGTGATCTTGGTATTTTTTGCTCGCTTCCAGCAATTCTAATAATTCTTTATATGTTATGTCCGAGATTTTCTTTGTTTGAACTATCATATAGCTTTGATCGCCGATTTTTTCTGAATATTTATTGAAAAGCCGTATTAATATTTGCAGTTCAGTTTCTTTTATATTCAATAACTTTGCACGATTCTCATCATCGGTCCATGCTTTTTTTATCGCATAAACGATATGATTTTGTAAAAGGCGAAGATATTTATAATCGTTCTCATTATTTGAATATTTCTCAAATAGACCAAACAACCTATCCACTGTATCCAATCCCATGTTTGTCATGACCAGATCTAAATCAATAAGCTTCTCTTCCGTTCCTAAACCTCCGTCAGGGAGCATTTCTACACCCTGGGCAGCCATCGCAGCCTCAAATTTCTCTTGTTTTATTTGTTCTTCTTTTTGTTGTTTGATCGCATCTGCATTAATACTGTCTAATTTCAAATTTCTGTGTTTTGACAGATATTCATCAAATCGTTCTATTATTTGTTTAATTTGAAAAGGTTGACTGCCCAAAAGGTTCGCCGTGGCACCCCAGTTTCCAGAATGTTTTAACGCATAAACAATGTGACTGCGTAGAAGACGAAGATATTTGAAGTCGTTAGAAACGGTTGAACATTGTATGAAAAAACCAAATAAAAAGCTTGGCGATTTCAACATTTTTTTGATCTCATCAAGATCAATTAGCCTTTGTTCGGTTTCCATCAGATCTTCGGGAATGATTTCCACTTCCTGGGCATCTACTGCAGCTTCAAATTTTCGTTTTTCTCTTTGTTGTATAATCCCCTCTACGTCAATAAGATCTAATTTTAGATCTTTGTGTTTTGCCAAATAGTTATTATTAAATTGGGCTATTATTTCTTTAAGGGAAGAACCCGTGCCGAGAAGTTTAGCCGTGTCAGCCCAGGTTTCTGAATGCCTTGCAGCATAAACAATATGACTGTACAAAATACGAAGATATTTGAAGTCATTGGAAATGTTTGAATATTGCTCAAATAGATCATATATCTTGGATACTTTCACTATTTTTCTTATTTCGCTAAGGTCAATAAGCTTTTGTCCATCTTCCAAAGAATCTTCGGGAATGATTTCCACTCCCTGCGCAGTTATCTCAGCTTCAAATGCCTGTTTTATTCTTTGTTGTTCTCTTTTTCGTTGGATCTCCTTCTCATTAATATAGTCTAATTTAAGATCAGAGTTATTTTTCAAATAATAGTTAAATTGTTTTATTATTGTTTCAAGTTGAGGAGATTGAGTCCCCAAATGTTTTGCCTCATAATGTAGTTGTGAATTATTCAATGCCCATACTATATGACTACGCAAAAGGCGAAGATATTTGAAATCATTAGCGAAATTTGAACATCGGGCGAATAAATCAAATAATCTATGCACATTTGGCAATTTTATTATCTGTCTTAATAGTCCAAAATCAATAAGCTTTTGTTTAAGTTCTGTCAAATCCTCGGGAATAATTTCCAGCTCCTGGGCAGCTACCGCAGCTTTGAATCTTCGTTCTTCTCTTTGTCGTCCAAGCGCATTTAAGTTAATACTATCTAATTTTAATTCGGAGTGTTTCGTCAAGTAATAGTTGAATTCTTTAATTATTTTTTCAAGTTGAGGAGAATTAATACCCAAAAGTTTTGCCGCCTCTACTATATCTGAATTTTTCAATGCGCAAACAATATGACTGTGTAGAATGCGAAGATATCTGAAATCATTAGAAATAGTTGAATGTTTCTCGAAAAAACTAAATAGATCATTTACAAATGGTGAATGCTTTATAACTCTAAGATTGATAAGTTTTTGCTTATTTTCCGTCGAATCTTCAGGAATAATATTCACCTCCTGGGCAACTAATGCAGCTTCTAATGCCTGTTGTTCTCTTTGTTGTCCGATTGTATTAACGTCAATACTATCTAATTTTGGTTCAGGGTGTTTTGCCAAATATTTGTTAAATTGGTCAATTATTTGTTTAAGTTGATAGGGTTGAGTGTTTAAAATTCTTGCCGCCTCAACTGGTTCTGAATTTCTTAATGCGCAAACAATATGACTGCGTAGAATGCGAAGATATTTGAAATCATTGGCAATATTTGAACATTGCTTGAATAAATCAAATAAACCACTTACAATTGGCGAATTAATTGTATTTTCGTCAAAAAAAGGTAAACTGCTTACGCTTGGCAACTTCAATATTCTTCTCAACATACCAAGATTAATAAGCTTTTGTTTAGTTTCCATCAAATTTTCAGGGATTATTTCCACCCTCTGGGCAGCTACCGCAGATTCAAATTTCTCTCGGATAGCAGCTATTAGATCAATCTTTTCTATTTTTATTTCAGGATGTCTTTCAAGATAGCTGTTAAAAAGTTTAATTAAAATAGTAATATTATCTTGCATGGAGTGCTCAATATTAAGATTCACTGCCCATTTATGAAGGGTTGCAGAGTGTTTTGATGCATAAATAATATGGCTTCGCAAAAGGCGAAGATATTGGTAATCGTTTTTATCCGTTGAATACTTGCAAAAAAGTTCAATTATTTCATATGGCAGTTGACCTGAAGTTGTTGTTCCCACACCCGTGACTGATCCAATTTCCCCAAGATCAATAAGCTTTTGTTCAGTTTCCATCAAATTCTCAGGGATTATTTCCACCCTTTGGGTGGCCACTGTAGCTTTGAACTTTGATTGTTCTTTTTGCCCATTAATATTCTTTAAGTCAATAATATCTAATTTTAGATCAGAGTGTTTTGCCAAATATTTATTAAATTGGTCTATTATTTCTTGAAGTTTTTCAGACCGAGTACCCAGAAGGCTTGCCATGCTGCTCCATGTTATTGAATGTCTTGCGGCATAGACAATATGACTGTACAGAATACGAAGATATTTGAAATCATTAGAAATGTCTGAATATTGCAGGAATAAATTATACACATCGTACACTTTCATTATTATTCTAATATTGCCAAAATGAATAAGCTTTTGCTTGGTTTCCATCAAATCTTCAGGAATGAATTCCACCCCCTGGGCAGCTAATGTGTCAAGGAATACTTGCTTTCTTGTTCCGGGATGCCTTCTTTCTTCTTTATTTGTCACGGCTAGCATCGCGCCCAAGGTTTGGTTGTAAGTGATATGTTTTTGTATAGAAGATTTTGGCGTGAATGGTCCTGAAATAATTGGAATCGGCAAAAGGCCGAATAAACGGAAACCCATTCCTTTGCGCATAAAAGACAGTTTGTCTTTGAGGTTTGTTTTTCCGGCATCAACGACCTTGCCGTCAATAAGGTAATACTTTTTACCGTGGGCCATTCCAAATAAGAAATTGCTCGTTAAATATGCGGCATAATGCGCAATAATTACTACTAAAATATGTATCCATGGCATAAAATTTAAGCCAAATGTTGTCAAAAGCCAAATAGCAATGAACACGCTCTCAATAATTAATGAAATATTTCGTGAAAATAAATTTTCTTCCTTTTGAGCAGCTTGCTCAAGGGATATTCCTCTCTTCCCTTCTTTATCTTCCAGTCTTTCCAGAACCTGTTTGCCATATCGCGGAATTAGTGCCTCAGGGTCAAGGTCGCTATCGGGACTTTCATCAAGATCATTAAGAATCGTTTCGTCATCTTCATCTTCTAAGCCTTTATTAAAGAGTTCTTCCCATGCAGCGCTAGGAGAAACCATATTTGTTGTGCACAGTTTGTTTGCTTCAACTCGCGCTTTATTTATCCAATCCTCAACGTCACTTTTTAAACCTTTTCTGATTAATATTTCCCAGATAAAATATGGAGCTAGGCCGGGGATATTTAGACTGACAATTCGATTGAAAATGACAAATGCTTCCTTAAACCAAGATTCTGCTTTTTCATAACCCTGGCTGTTTATTATCCCCCATATGCGTCCGCTTGAAAGACCCGGATAATTTTTTGAATCTATGCGTTCTGCTACGGGCTCAGCATTATCCAGCCATGCTTCCACTTTTTCTATACCCCGGTCAATTATTATTCTCCATAAATCCGTCGGCATTAATCCAAAGATATGCCGAGCGTATATGCGTTTTGCCACTATTAGTGCGTCATCAAGCCAAGATTCTGCTTGTTCCTTGCCTTTCCCAAGTATTATGATCCATGCTTTGTTGTAATCCATGCCTTGTATCTTTCTTGCAACAATTCGATCTGCAACTTCCTTCGCTTCTTCCACCCAGTTTTCTGCCTTTTCTTTCCCTTTTTTAATTACCGCTACCCATGCATAATAATTACCCATGCCAGGAATATTCTTAGCCAATATTCTTTCTACGACTTTTTGTGCTTCTAAAAGCCAGGCCTCCGCTTTTTCTTTACCTTTACTTGTTATGATTCTCCATATTAAAGCATATGCAAGTCCTGGTATATTTTTTGTCTTTATCCTTTCAGCAACTTTTCCTGCTTCTTCCAGCCAATTTTCGGCGTCACTATGATGAATGACTATTTCCCAAGCGCTGTTAAGTCCTATGCCGGGAATATTTTTTGCAAGGATATTATCAACTGTAATCTTTGCCCGCCGAAGCCAGGCTTCAACATTTTCAAGCCCATGTTCAATAATTATTGCTGTCACATAATTATTACTTAGACCAGGAATATTCTTTTGTTGAATTCTTTTTTCTACTCTCTTAAATTCTTTAAACCACTGACAATAATCCGCATGTCTTTCCAGTATCATTAAAACATATGATTTCGGTAACTTGTATTTATACATAAAGTAATCGGGAGCGTCAGCACGAATGAGATATCTTCTGAACACTGCTTTTGCATATTTAGCATAGTTGCCATTTTCATATGAGTCCATAAGACCTTTGATTTTATTAGCAAATGCCGCCTTTTCCACAGGGCTTAATTGTTCAAAATCGGACATTTTGTTTTCATATTTTTCAAGCCACTTTGTCTTTTTATTATTAGCACTTAAGCCTTTTTCTATTTTTTCCTCAAAGCCACCGAGAGCTTCCACCTCGTCTGCGTTAAGCTCACCTAATATTTCCATCAATCTTATGTCTCCAGAGCTCATCTTTGCAATGGTATTAGCCGCTTTTTCAGCAAGATCTTCTTGCAAACCGAAAGAAGTTAATAGCTCCTTAAGATTTTCCTTGTATTCTTTCCCGACCTTATTTAAATTATTCACCATTCCATATTCAATCTCGTCATCCTTCGCTAATTTCTCAAGTTCTTGATCTACCCAAACCCATTTTAGAATTTTGAATAACTTGTCCTGAGTTTTAAAATTAATTATTTGTATTACTCTCTGTTCTTTCGGCAACAGGGCGGATTGTCTGTGGCTTAGTACTTCATAATACAGATATTCAAGATATTTGTGGAAGTTCTCGCTGGTTCTTGCGGATTCTATCTCTTGGGGGGTTAGTGTTTTAGGTTGGTCTAGGTGTTTACCTTGTCTTAAGTACTCCGTATATCCAATGTATATGTCTTCATTATCTTTGTAGAGCGCGTAATACTCTAATAGCTCATGTATTGCTAACTCTTCCAAAAGTTCTTTCTGTTCTGCCGGGTCTTTGTTCTTGATCATTTCAAAGAATGCTTTATGAACGTATATTATGTATTTGCTTTCCTTTTCACTGTATCTTATCGTTGCAAGTGCTCTTCCGTCTTTTTGTATCAGAGCTGGATTATCGCTTACCCTGACTTCTGCCTGAACACCAGTTATGCTTTGCGCCTTTGTCTCAATAACTTTACATTCATTTCCATATTTTCCCTGGCCTGCTAAAATATTCTGGCCGAAAAGCTTACGTATTCCAAACACCACAGCTATTGAATACTTTTGAAGAACATTCAGCCATTCAGGAATTGTTTGCGGTATTGCACCGAGATAACCTTCCTTAATTATTAAGTTGCTAAGCTGGGTTGCAAAACTGTTGTTTGATACAGCTTCAAGGGCAACTACGAAAGGATTGTTTTCGCCGAGGGTTGTCGTTTCACCGGTTCGTTGGTCAAAATTATTGAGAAATTCTTCGTCCTCGTCAGCAAATAATGAATGCTCTATTACATCAAACCAGGCAGAATTTATATTATTTCCGTTTACTGCAAATATTTTATCTACTTCCGGTCTTGCTCTTCTTATCCATTCATTCGCTCCACTCACTCCCTGCTTGAGCACTAATATCCAGGCATTACTTTTCGTTATTTCAGGATATAGACTAATTATCTCAGGTACTTTTGCGCTCATTTCACCGGCAACAGCCAGCGCGTTTTCTGCTCCTCGCATAATCACTATTCCCCAGGCATTACTTTTCGTTATTTCTGGATACTGCCTAATTATCTCAGGTACTTTTGCGCTCATCTCACCAACAACAGTCAGCGCGTTTTCGGCCCCCTGCTTAATCACTATTTCCCAGGCATTACCTTTTGTTATTTCAGTATACTGCCTAATTATCTCCGTTACTTTTGCGCTCATTTCACCGGCAACAGCCAGCGCGTTTTCTGCTCCCCGCATAATCACTATTTCCCAGGCATAAGTTTTCGTTATTTCAGGATACTGACTAATTATCTCCGTTACTTTCGCGCTCATCTCACCGGCAGCAGTCAGCGCGTTTTCAGCCCCCTGCCCAATCACTATTCTCCAGGCATTCCTTTTGTTTATTTCAGGATACTGCGTCATTATCTGAACAACTGTTTCTGCCGCTTTATTAAACCAGACAAAAAATTCGTTTTGGCCCCCAATAATTTGATAAACGAAAGTTCTTGATAGACCAAATTTGTTCATAAAATATTCAAGCGACTCTGGCAAAATCAACCGCTTCTTATACATATTTTTCTCGGAGGAACTATAATGCTCAGTATTGTATCTGTCAACCAATTCCTTTATTTTTGTTGCCAATGTCTCCTTTTTTTCAGCAGGGTACTGCTCAAATCTTTCTATCCGAGCTTCGTACCTCTGCCTTAATTTCTGCTTTCTCCCTTTTTCAGATAATTGTTTGTCAATTCTCTCTTCATACCCGCCTAGCAACTCCATCTCTTCTTCATTTATTACGCCGAGTATTGCCATAAGATGTATACTGCCAGGCCTCATTTTCGCTATAGCATTGGCAACCGTTTCTCCGTCAGCTTTAATCACACCCGCATCTTCAAATATCTCTTTCAGCATATCCCTGTATGTTTCCCCTGTCTCGCTTAATATAGTTACCATGCCGTATTCTATCTCTTCATCCTGCGCCAATTTCTCAAGCTCTTGATCAACCCATGCCCATTTAAGTATTTTTTGCAGTTTGTCCTCAATTTCAGGATTAATGACTTGAAGAACTCTCTGTTCTTCAGGCAATAGGCTTGATTGTCTCTTGCTTAGTACCTCATAATACAGATATCCAAGATATTTGTGGAAATTCTCGCTGTTTCTTTCGGATTCTATCTCTTGGGGGGTTAGTGTTTTAGGTTGGTCTAGGTGTTTACCTTGTCTTAAGTACTCCGTATATCCAATGTATATGTCTTCATTATCTTTGTAAAGCGCGTAATACTCTAATAACTCATGTATTGTTAATTCTTCCAAAAGCTCTTTCTGTTCAGCCGGATCTTTATTCTTTATCATCTCAAAGAATGCTTTGTGAACGTATATTATGTATTTACCTTCCTTATCACTGTATCTTATTGTTGCAAGTGCTCTTCCGTCTTTTTGTATAAGAGCCGGGTTATCGCTTACCTTAACTTCTGTCTGAACACCTGTTATGCTTTGTGCCTTTGTTTCTATTACCTGGCATTCCTTTCCATAGTTCCCTTGCCCTGCTAAAATATTCTGACCGAAAAGCTTTCGTATTCCGAACACCACGGCTATTGAATATTTTTGAAGTACATTCAGCCATTCAGGAATTGTCTGAGGTATTGCGCCTTTGTAACCTTCTTTAATTATCAAGTTGCTTAACTGGGTTGCAAAACTGTTGTTTGATACTGCCCCGAGGGCAACAATAAAAGGAGAGTTTTCAGCCAGGGTTGTTGGTTTGCCGGTACGTTGATCAAAACCATTAAAAAACTCCTCGTCTTCTTCAGTAAATAACGAATGGTTTATTACGTCATTCCAGGCAGAATTTATATTATTTCCGTTTATCGCAAATATTTTATCCACTTCCGGTTTTGCTTTCATTATCCATTCATCTATTTTACTTATCTCCATCTTTGTCACTATCAGCCACGCATTATATTCTGATATTTCCGGATACTTTTGCCGTGTCTCTGCCACCTTCGCTTTCATCGCCCCAGCTGTACTAAGCACATCGTCTACTCCCCACACCATCACTATCCGCCACGCAAAAGATTCTGATATTTCCGGATACTTTTGCCGTATCTCTGGCACCTTCGCTTTCATTGCCCCAGCTACATTAAGCGTATCGTCTACTCTCCACCCTATCACTATCTGCCAGGCATGAGTTTTCGTCATTTCTGGATACTTTTGCCGTATCTCTGTCACCTTCGCTTTCATCGCCCCAGCTATACTAAGCGCATTGTCTACTTTATGCGCTATCACTATCGTCCAGGCATGAGTCTCTGTTATTTCAGGATATTTCTGCCGTATCTCTGTCACCTTCGCTTTCATCGCCCCCGCCAAACTAAGAGCATTGTCTACTCCATTCCCTATCAATATCATCCAAGCAAAAGATTCTGAAATTTCCGGATACCTCTGCCGTATCTCTGCCACTTTCGCTTTCATTTCCCCGGCTACACTCAGAGCTTTCTCTACCCCCTGCCCCATTACTATCTGCCACGCATTATGTTCCGAAATTTCTGGATACTTTTGCAGTATTTCTGTCACCTTCGCTTTCATTGCCTCGGCTACACTATGCGCATCGTCTACCCCTTGCATCCTCACTATCCGCCACGCTTTAGATTCTGATATTTCCGGATACTTCTGCCGTATCTCGACCGCCTTCGCCGCTGCTTTCTTAAACCATATGAAATACTCATTTTCATCTAAAATAATTGGATAAACCTGAGCCCTTGATAAACTGTATTTATTCATAAAATATTCAAGCGATTCAGGCAATATCAACCGTATCTTGTACATCTTTTTCTCTTCGCTACCATAATGTTCTGTATTGTATCTGTCAACTAATTCCTTTATTTTTATTGCTAATCTTTCTTTCTTTGCTTGAGGGTACTGCCCAAACCGTTCTATCCGCGATTCATACCTCTGCCTCAATTCTTGCGTCTTCTCTGGTGTAGACAATTGTTCGTCTATTCTTTCTTCATCCCCGCCAAGTAGTTCCATTTCTTCTTCATCTATTACTCCGAGTATCGCCATAAGCCGTATACTCCCCGGCCTCATTTTCGCTATCGCATTAGCAACCGTTTCTCCGTCAGCTTTAATCACACCCGCATCTTCAAATATCCCTTTCAGCATGTCTCTATATTCTTTCCCTGTCTTGCTTAATTGAGTTACCATGCCGTGTTCAACTTCATCATTCTGTGCCAATTTCTCAAGTTCCTGTTCTACCCAAACCCATTTAAGTATTTTTTGAAGTTTATCCTGAACCTTAAAGTTGATTGTTCGTATTGATCTTTGTTCTTCAGGCAACAGGCTTGATTGCCTATTGCTTAATACCTCATAATACAGATATCCGAGATATTTATGGAAGTTTTCGCTGTTTCTTGCGGATTCTATTTCTTGCTGGGTTAGTGTCTTAGGTTGGTCTAGGTGTTTGCCTTGTCTTAAGTACTCCGTATATCCAATGTATATGTCTTCATTATCTTTGTAAAGCGCGTAATACTCTAATAGCTCATGTATTGCTAACTCTTCAAAAAGCTCTTTCTGTTCAGCCGGGTCTTTGTTCTTGATCATCTCAAAGAATGCTTTGTGAACATATATTATGTATTTGCTTTCCTTTTTACTGTATTTTATTGTAGCAAGCGCTCTTCCGTCTTTTTGAATAAGAGCAGGGTTATCGCTCACCTTAACCTCTGGCTGAATACCCGTTATGCTTTGTGCCTTCGCCTCGATTACCTGGCATTCATTTCGATAGCTCCCTTGCCCTGCTAAGATATTCTGGCCGAAAAGCTTTCGTATTCCAAACACCACAGCAATTGAATACTTTTGAAGAACATTAAGCCATTCAGGGATTGTTTGTGGTATTGTGCCGTCGTAACCTTCGCTAATTATTAGGTTGCTGAGCTCCTGTGCAAGACTGCTGTTTGATACTGCTTCAAGGGCAACTATGAATGGATTGTTTTCGCTGAGGAGAGAAGGCTTAGATTCAGCTTTATTATGGGCCAGCATTTCGTCAAGGGAAAACTGTTTAGAGAATTGAAGGCCGTTTTTGTCTGTAATAATCAGTGAGAGTGTTTTTGATTTAATATCAACTAATTTAAATTCAATTTTATCTACGAATTTTAACTTTCCATTTGTTTGAGCGTCGGAAACAACATTTGCTAGAAAGGCGTTTAAGTCGTTTGTAATTTTTTGTGGTTCCTCATTGGAAAGAAGAGTTTCAATGATAGTTTGGAATTTATCGTGGGAGATAATTGCGGAGAGAAGGGTTTCCGGAGTTTTTGCTATGCGGATAGATTGGTTTCCAATAATTTCGGAAAGCGCGTTTCTGATAATTTTTGACTGATGTTCTATTAAAGCCAGATATTTTTTTTCTGAAAATTCTGTTGAACCTTTTATGCAGGGAGTTATTATGAGATATGAAACTTTTTCTTTTTCAAGAAGATCTTTTAATCCTTCGGTATGAAATCCCCCCGCAACCACGGCTATGATTTCTTTGTCCTTATCATTTAAAGAATTTAGCAAAAGGCTTACGTGGTCTACTTTTGGAATTAATTTGATATTACTATAAATTTTTGTTGGATTTGAACCAAGGATTTTTTTCAAAAAAGTGATATTTCTTTCAATATTAGTTTTGTGAAATACGTTGAATAATGAATGATATTTAATAACTTCTTCTAGGTCCTGTCTGCTTGAATATTTGTCCCAAAGAAGACAGAATTTTTTGAAATTTGTATTGAAAAAATCATATCCCTTTGGAGAGATTTTATTCTCAAAAAATTCCTCAATATAGTCAATAAAACTTACAAGAAAAACGACCTCTCTTTCGGCCTCACTTTGTGAAAAAGTGCTTTGAAGTTCCCTTATCAAAGAGCGTTCGTCATCAAGCAAGAAAATCAGGTTAATTTTTTGTTTTTGTCGGATAAAATCGATAAAAAGTGATAGATTTTTGAATCTTTTTTCAATATTAAGGTTATATTGATTATTGAGTTCAGGTATTTTTAAAGCAAATTCTGTAAAACAGTTTGAATTATCAGTGTTTTTAATCAATTCTGAATACACTTTGTATGGAAGTCTTGATTTAATGTCCTTGATGAAAACACCCATTTCGCGGTTAACAGCCCTGAAATTAATATTTCTTTCAATTTTCAATAGATTTATGAATTGGACCAATTGAGGATAATCATAGATTGGAAGGCCATACTTTTGGGCCTTTCTAATAAGGAGAGAGTAGAATTTTTCTTGTGAAATCTTGTGATTTTTGATTTGAGATAACAATTTAAAAAATGCGTTGTTTTTTCTGGTAAAATACCTTTTCCTCAGGACTTCAGAAATAGCATTTATTTTTGAAATGGAAGAACTCATTTCCGGCTTTAAAACATCCAAGCTTGAAAGCCTCAAGATGTTTTCCAGATAGAGTTTTTCATCTTCTAAGCCAAGCAATACATTTTTTTGGCCGGAATTCATTGCGAATAATTCAGAGCCGGTTAGTTCCCCCTTTTCGGTAAGCGCGTTAATTATTTTTTTTCTTAAA
>JAPLKN010000148.1 GCA_026388075.1 Elusimicrobiota bacterium | reverse complement strand
GATCGAAGACACACGTCTCTAAATCCCCTACCGATATCTCATTTTGAGTGGCAATATTTATTTCTTCGCCTATTGTTTTGTCCGATTTTGCTATTTCAATAAAACCCCTTACAGTATCTTTAACAAAAACCATATCTCTCGTCGGTTGAAGTGAGCCCAATCTTATCTCCTTTTTTCCTGAAAGCAACTGAGTTATGATTGTCGGTATTACTGCCCGGGCAGACTGGCGAGGACCATATGTGTTAAAAGGCCTCACTATGGTTACCGGCAATTCAAAACTGCGATAGAATGATTCTGCGATCCTATCTGCTCCGATTTTTGATGCCGAATAAGGCGATTGTCCCTGAAATGGATGTTTCTCATCTATCGGCACATATTTTGCTGTTCCATAAACCTCCGATGTTGAAGTTACCAAAATCCTCTCACATTCATGCTGTCTAGATGCCTGCAAAATATTGAGTGTCCCCTTAATATTTGTATCAATATAAGAATCCGGAGAATGATAACTGAAAGGAATCCCAATCAGAGCAGCAAGATGAAAAACAACTTCCATCCCTTTTAAGGCCTCTTTAACTCCATTGGGGTCCCTAACGTCTCCGGCAAATATTTCAATTTTTTCAAGTTTTTCCTTAGGTAATGTGTCCAGCCAGCCCCAGCTATTAAAGGAATTATAAAACACAAATGCTTTAACTTTGCATCCTTCAAGCAATAATTCTTCTACTAAATGGCTCCCTATAAATCCGTCAGATCCGGTAACAATTACCTTTTTACCTTTTAAACTCATAATTTCTTCTCCGTGTTATTACATTTTCGTATGATAACTCTTTCGTTATATATATTAATTCAACACAGTAATTATTAAGGTTATATCTTCCCTTAACCTTAGAAGCTCACAAGTTTTCTGAACAATAAAATCATCTAACCCATGCACTAATATTGTTTTCTTATTATCTACTTGTTGTTTTGTTTAATAACATCTTGTTGGCTGCGGCTACCTTTCAAGCAGCATCGCAACATCCACAGTAGATCGGTAATCGGTCTCGGCATATTAAGTAAAAAATAATAAAATAATGCTTTCAAATTACTGAACCGATAATAACTTATTTTCTGCTTAGCAGCAGAATAATCCCCGGTCATAATATAATACCATGTATACATTAAAGCGTTGCTAGTTTGAAGATGTTTGAGTGCATCAGCATATTCCGTTTTTATAGAAGGATTTATCATTACAAGTTTCTCCATAACATATTCCATCTCCTTTATATTGTCCACCATTTTATTCAGTGTGCTCATTTTAGAATGTACTCTGTAGCTACTGAGTGGTTCACTCATGTATTCTGCTTTATGATTCATAAGTATTCTCATAAATAAGTCGTATTCTTCAGCAAACCCCAATCTCTCATCGAAGTATTCCGGCAATTCATAAACAGCTTTTTTTCTTATCATTACCGTTAGCAGCGCTACCGGATAAACTGATAAAAATGCCCCAAAGACGTCTCCCGACGGTTGAGGATGCGTAGTCCAGACTCTTTTTTTATTATCAACTTGATCATTAATGATATAATTTGAGTAAATAAAATCTATTTCCGGCTTTGAATTCATTATTTCAATCTGTTTTTCAAGTTTTGTCGGTAACCAAACATCATCACAGTCAAGAAATGTTATATATTCTCCTTTAACATGTTTTAAAGCAAGATTTCTTGCTGCCCCAAGAGTTACTTTGATTTCTTCTTTGAAGTATTTAATTTTGGGATCGTAACTTTTTGCGATATTTGCACTTTCATCGGTTGATGCATTATCTAAAAAAACAATTTCCCAATCCTTAAATGTCTGAGCATAAACAGAATCTATAGCTTCCCTTAAATATGGCGCCGAATTATAGCAATTCATTATTACACTGACTTTAGGATTTTGTTCCATAATCATTACCACGAAAAAGGAATATTTTTATCTGCAATATCAGCTTTAATAGTTTCGGATGGATCGTGTGGAATGTCCGAACAATTTGCTATTAAAGCAGGCGTCTTAGAAATACCTTTAAAACCATACCATACCATTGGAGGTATTCTAACCAGACAATAATTATCTTCACCGGTATTTATTTTTTGAACCACACCTCTTGTCTTTGAATTCGCTCGATCATCAAATATAACAAGAACTATTTCTCCCACCGGAACGGCAAAATGTTGAGTCATAATTTTATGTTTTTTCCATGCCTTAACCACACCAGTGTTCACCTGTGAAAAATATATCTCTCCAAACTTACTAAAAGAAGGGGAATCCGCCCTAAGCATATGCATAACTTTCCCCCTATCATCAACTATCTGCTTTAATGGTTCTATTATAACACCCTCTATCATTTTATTTTCCTTGACCAGTGCGAGCCTCGTTTCAACGCCAAGCTTGCATATTCTGCAATCTGCGCCATAGAGTAGGAATACATATCGCCATTCTGCAAATAATACCTTTTGTACCAATGGGCTGTTTTTTCTATGGTTTCTTTAAATGATAAAGTAGGTTTCCAGCCAATAAGCTTGAAAGATTTTTCACAAGAGAGTTTAAGCAAATGCGTTTCTTTGCCAAATCTTTTTTTATTGTCTATACGCCACCTTCCGTTTCCCCAGTGTTTAGCCAAAGCTTCAACCACTTCTTTAACCGATTGGTCAACATTCTTGGCTGGCCCAAAATTGAAAGATTCTCCGTGCAATTTAGCTGAGGAGTATAACTGAGCACCGAGCCATAGATACCCGCTTAGCGGCTCCAGTACATGCTGCCAAGGCCTGGTAGATTTAGGATTTCTTATTACAACAACCCTATTATTCGAAAATGCTCTTATACAATCAGGTACAATCCTATCTGCAGCCCAGTCACCACCCCCAATAACATTCCCAGCCCGTGTCGTTGAGATTCTAGTAGAATTTTTGTTATTAAAGAAACTTTTGATATAAGAATTTGCAACAATTTCAGCACAGGCTTTTGAAGCACTATAAGGGTCGTCTCCGCCTAAAATATCTGTTTCTGTATAACCTTTTTTCCATTCCTGATTTTTATAGCATTTATCACTTGTAATTATAACCGCAGATTTAACAAAGGGATTTTTTCTGAGGCATTCAAAAATATTTACTGTTCCGCCTGCATTAGTGTCAAAAGTAAGCTTTGGGTCTTCAAATGATTTTTTGACTATAGGCTGGGCCGCAAGGTGAAAAACTATCTCAGGTTTACATTTTTTAAACACCGTTTCAAGCTTCTTTAGATCTCTTACGTCTCCTGTTATGTGTTCAATATGTTTATCTAGTTTGCAAACACTGAAATTGCATGGTACCGAAGGCAAATAAAGAGAATATCCGGTTACTTTTGCCCCGAGCGATAGCAACCACATGGTAAGCCAAGAACCTTTAAAACCGGTATGGCCGGTCACTAATACCCGTTTGCCCTTATATATCCCGTTAAAACAATTATTCATTCGTGCTCCTTTTTAGCTGAGGCTGCGAAGCTATGAAGTTGCGAGATTGTGAAGATAAGAAACAAAATGATTTCGCTTTCATTTCCATATTGTTTAGCATAGCCAATATATGTTCATAATCTTCAAAAAGTTTCTCATATTTGCTTTTGGGAATATATTTACAGGAAAAGCAAAATTCAAGCCATGTTTGCGTTTCTGAAGCCTCTTGCATGGCATCTGTAAGTTTATTTCTAAATGCTAAAATGTAGCGCCTTTTCCGCCAAGCTTCTGCAAGATTGGAACAAACTGACCTTGATGACCTTACGATCTGATCAACCAGGGAATATTTTTCATCTTTCGGAAATAATTTTGTCGTTTCGAATATTTCCATAGCTGAATTAAAAGCTAATTTGTATACATCAAGATCTCTCACGCTTTTTATCTGCATTTTATCATGCCTTTTGGTATTTTCTAATTCTCAAGTCTTTTCGCATTTACGCAACTTCTCAAGTTCTCATCTTCTTTCCTGCCATTTCGCATCTTCCTACCTTCTCACCCTCGTATCCTCACACCCTCAGGTTGTTACGCACCCTCTCATCTTCGCATCCTCGCAGCTTCTCATTTGCCTCTACTTAATCCACGGTGCTTTTCCGGAGATCCACATATTCTCAAGATTATGCTTATCTCGGACAGTATCCATGCACTGCCAAAAACCTTCATGCTGGTAGGCCATCAGCTGGCCATCTTTGACAAGTTTTTCCATCGGCTCACCTTCAAGAACATCTGTATCACTGTGCAGGTAATCAAATATTTTTGGTTCAAAAACGAAAAATCCTCCATTAATCCACCCTTCGACTGTCTGAGGTTTTTCTTTGAAATCTTTAACTTTTTCTTTTTCTAAGATTATTCCGCCAAAACGGGCCACAGGCCTAACAGCTGTAACAGTTGCAACTTTACCGTGTGCCTTATGAAACGCCACGAGTTTTTTTATATCTATGTTCGCAACACCGTCGCCGTATGTTAGCATAAATGACTGCCCCTTCAGAAAATCCCTGAGTCGGAAAAGACGCCCCCCGGTCATTGTTTCAAGACCGGTATCAATTAAATGGACTTTCCAATCGCTGCAGTTTTCATTTAAAACTTCAGTCTTACCTATTTTCAAATCAATCGTAAGGTTGTTTTGATGGTAGTAATAATTCAGAAAATATTCTTTTACAATTTCACCTAAATATCCTAATGCCAAAATAAATTCTTTATAGCCATAGCTCGCATAAGTATTCATTATATGCAGCATAATTGGCTTGTTACCGATCTCAACCATAGGTTTTGGCTTAATAATTGTTTCTTCGCTTAACCGCGTACCCAATCCGCCTGCCAGAATAACTGTTTTCATAGTATTTCACTCTCCTATAAAATTTTGACAATATAATTATTTTAAAGCTTTTTTTATTATCTCTACAATTAGACTCTGATCACTTTCTGTTATTTCTGGATGGAGCGGCAAAGATAGTAATTCGCCATAGACTTTTTCAGTTACAGGCAATTCCCCTCTTTTTGCACCAAAATAACTAAGTAAATGGCTTGGGCAGTAATGGATGCCGCATTCTACACCTTCAGCAATTAATTTTTCTCTCACATTATCCCTTCTGCCGTTTAAAATTCTAACGGGAAAAATATGCGGCACGGTATCAGTATAATTATCTTTGAAAAGAACTATATTTCCCATGCCCTCCAGCAAGCTATTATATCTCCGCGCAATTTTCTGTCTCGCAGGTTTAAATTCATTTTCCAATCGTTCCAGCTGAGCCAAGCCGATAGCGGCAAAAAGGTTACTCATATGATACCGATAACCTTGGTGATGCACGTCAAACTCCCAGCTCCTTTGCCCGGAATATCTTTTTTCGGTATCTTTGTGAACCCCTAAAAGCCTGGCATCCATCGCAAATTTAGCAACTTCTTCATCTGCCGTCACTATCGCCCCGCCTTCTCCGCAGGTAATATTCTTTATTCCGTCAAAACTGAAGCATACTACATCCCCGAATGAACCTACTTTTTTGCCCTTATACGTCCCACCGAAAGCATGAGCGGCATCTTCTACAATTCTAAGATTATTTTTTTCTGCAAAAGCATATATTTCATCAAGATTTCCTACCCGGCTTGCATAATGCACTGGCATAATCACTTTTGTTTTTTTTGTTATTTTCTTTTTTGCATCTTTAAGATCAATAGCACATGTTTCAGGCAATATTTCGCAAGCTATTGGTTTAAGCCCTGCCGCAGTAATAGCCTGAAAACTGGCAACAAAAGTTAACGATTGTACCAAGACCTCATCACCTGGTTTTAATCCCAATGCCATAAGTGCAAGGTGCAATGCCGCTGTCCCAGAGTTAACACAAACTACATTCTTAGCACCTAAATACCCTTTAATTTTTTCTTCAAAATCTTTTACAAAACTTCCCATACCCAAATAACTGTTGTCAATTACTTTCGCAAGAGCTTCCTTTTCTTTTTGGCCTACAATAGATTTTGAAAGTTTAATTATTTTCATACCCCAACAATACCTTTTTTTATCATATTTAAAAACTTCATAGGGTTTTTTATTATTTTTATTAACATGCCAAAAATACTTGCAGGGCTATGGATTATACCCATTATCCTTAAGTATAACAGCCCGCGCTCTAATATTTTATTGAGTTGCTTCGCGTCCCAATCCGGAGTGCGAATTAGATAACTTCTAATGAAAAGGTCATCCAAAGTAAAAGGCCGGGCAAAATAATTATTCTCTTTACATTCCAAAAACAGCTGGCTTCCCGGATATGGTGTCGCAACAGAAACATGCGGATAATAACATCCGCAACTTGCTGCAAATAGAAATGACTGCCACATATCCTTCAATGTTTCTCCCGGCATTCCGATAACTAAAAACATGCTGTATTCTAGCCCGATTTTCTTGCAATACTTTATGAGCTCTCTAACTCTATTCAACTTTATCGGCTTTTTGATGATACTGTCTAAAACTCCCTGCACCCCGCTTTCTACCGGAAAATTCAATTTTATACATCCGGATTCCTTCATCAAATCAAGCATTTCTTCATCCATTGACCAGATCCCCACGCCATTCGGAGTGTCCCATATAAAATCAAGTTTTTCTTTTATCATTGCCCTAAAAAGCTCTTTTGCCCTTCTGGGGTTGGCAGTTACATTATCATCTTCAAACATAATTTCTTCAATTTTGTATTTATCCTTCAACAATTTCATTTCCCTAATAACATTTTCTACGGATCTGAACCTGTACTTTATACCCCAGACTTTCAGAGCAGTGCAAAAAGTGCACTTTGCAGGGCATCCCCTTGAGGTAATAACCGGACAAAACCTCTTTTTATGACGCATACCATGAGATGCGGGAAGCCCGAAATATTCATCCAACTCCATAATATCGTATGCTGGAAATGGAACAGAATCAAGATCTGTAATCCAGTTCAGCTTTTCATTTATTTTTATCACTCCGTTCTTTTTATAGCCAATACCGTCTATTCCGGATACGTCTTTATCCTGACTAAGCAGAGAAATTAATTCCTTAAAAGAATTTTCCCCCTCCCCAATAATGATAAAGTCACAATTTTCATCTTTCAATACCTCATTCGGGCATACTGTTACATGCGCGCCACCGGCAATCGTAACACAACCGGGTTTTGTTTTCTTTATTAAGGAAAACATTTGATGATATATCTTATACTGCCTGCTGAATTGGCAGTTTACTCCGACAATATCCGGGTTAAAGTCTTCTATATATTTCTTAATCTGGACATCAGAAAGCCCCACGCGAATAAGCAATTCATCAACATCTTCTTCCTGTTCCCAGCCTTTAAGCAGGCAATCTAATATCTTAACTTCCATGCCCATCTCCCGCACGACGGATGCAAGATATCCCAAACCCATCGGGGGCAAGGGATTTATATCACGGAAGGATTTAAAGGTAAAAGCGGGTGTTGAGAGTAAAAGTATTTTTTTAATGTTCATTGATATACAAACGTTATTTATTTTTGCTATTTAAATAATTGTAAAGTGCTTGACACAAGATAAAATCATTTTCTTCATCAATATCAAGGGATTCCAATTTTGGGATTTCAATAAAAATTGGATTCCTCCCCACTCTGTTCTTATATTTCATGAAATTTTCTATTGAGTTAATATAGAAACTGGAGTTATCTTCGTAGAGGGGAGGCATATCCTGGGAAGGAACCATGATATTAGGATTATGATTGACCGGTTTTTTGTTCTGATCGTAAAACCTTGTTTGAAACCTGTTGACCCCCATGACTGAATCAAAACCTTCGGATAGGCCTTCAAAGTAAGTTTCAATTGCCGAGTCAATCGTCGCGGGCTTGATAAAAGGGCTCGTCACATGCGTTTGCATGAAATGCCCTGTTTTTATGAATTTGAGATCGTATTCAATGATCGGTGTCATAGGAACCTTATCCCCTAATAACTGCGGCGGCCTATCAATAATCACGATTTTTGGAAAATCCTTATGCAGTAGATCCTTAATCTTTTCACTGTCTGTATTGACAAGAATTTCATAAACACTTTGCGCCGATTCTAGGCTTCGCAGTATATGATAAAACAATGGCACATTGCCCAGAATCCTGGTATTTTTTGAAGGGACTCTCTCGCTATGGCCTTTCATCGGAACTAATACACTTACCGCGTTACTCTTCATGGCTAATCCTTTACTATTTGGGATAGGACATTACAAAATCCTTGTAAGCAGCTCTTATTTCATTCTCTTTCAAATCATCATGTTTAGACTGTTTTCCGACATCTTGGGAAAGAATCATGGTATAGTCTCTCCCTATCCGTTTCTTGTCCCGTCCCAGATAATAGATGAGAAAATCAACAATCAACTTTGACAGTTTCATTTTGTTCATAATTTTTTTATTTCTTTTTCAAAATGGACCAGATCATTTAATTTAACACAATCAATGCGGTTAAAGATGGTGTCTTTTTGGGATACGAGAGCGGCGAAATGAACTCTAGATTCTTTAGCCGCTTCATAATCGCTGCGCGCATCGCCCACATAAAGTGAGTCTTCAGGAACTATACGTTCCTCCTGAAGGGTTATGCGGACTGCATCTTTCTTCGTTGTAGGAGAGCCGTAAACCCTTTTAAAATATCTCAATATATCCTTTTTTCGCAGGATTTCTTCCATTTCTTGTTGAGGCGTCGCCGACACGATAAAGCAAAGATACTGGTGCGCATATTTCCTCAAGAACTCATCGGCGCCTTTCACATAGGGAGCGTTCACTACTTCATCTATAACAAGTTTTGAGAATCTTTTGCAAAGTGATTGAAATTCCGCATCAGGCAAATGCCGGTGAAGAAAATGCTTATAAAAATATCTGAATTTATCAAATCTGGATACTCCCGTATTTTTGCTGTGATAATCCACTATCTTGCGCACAACATCGCTTTCTTCAGTTTCAAAAAGGCGGGCAAATGCCCTGGTTTTAATATCAACTGATTCTGCGATAACGCCGTCGAAATCAAAAAAGAGCACTTTAATCATTATAAATACCGATTACATTGCAAGGAGCGCTGTCAATGCCATGAATACGCCATGGAGAAACAAGGATCTCTTTCATTTTACCTGCATTAGTCGGTAAAAACATATCTTCTATGACAAGAATTGATTTACCGTTATATTCACGCAACAGCACCCTATGGGTCTCACGCCCTAGTTCCCGGTGCGCCCAGGAAGCTATTGATATACAATCCGTGGCAATTGCACGCAAAGACGGATAAGTTTTACGCAGCCATGCGGCTGCATCCGGAGACAAACACGGATTTTTGAAACAATAAAGAGAACGGTTTGAAATCCTGTAACGCTGGAAACCTGTTTTGAGGATAAGAATATCGAACCGACTTCGTTTGATCGCATTTTTAAGGTCATTGACCTCAATAATTTCACCTTGTTCTTTGAGGCATACCGCGATAACAGGGCTCTTGAAATGAAGAGCGCTCAGTGAAAGTTCACTCAGGGATTTACCAGAATCCCAAAAATGTTTTGGAGCATCAATGTGGGTGCCCGAGTGGTTTAATAATGTTATAACTGATGTATTACATGAGTCGCCTTTTTTGATGGATTTTTGAGGCATTATACGCAGAGATTCCGTGCCTCCGTACATAGGAGTTTTTTCTGTTAAGGGATACGATAGCAATTGATAACGAAGTCCCATGATGTATGGTTACTATTCCTTCCTATCGATTTTCCTGGATATTTCATCCATGCACTCTACTAATCCTACGCCAAGTTCAATATAATGATTATTGAAGATTTTCTTCCCGATTTCTGGCTTATTGTAATTGTAGGGAGATAATTTAAAATGAGTCTCGCTACTTTTTTTTGTATATACTATTTTAATCTTGTTCCCCATGATCTCTTTAATCATTTCAAGGATATCTCTATAACGAATGGCATTAGGTCCCGTAAGCATGACATTCTTGTTAGCGTATTCTGCGTCGAGCATTTTAACACTCAGTTCAGCAGCATCACGTACATGAATATATTCCCTGACTTCATCGCCGGTGCCGTGATAAGTTATGCGTCCCTTTGTCAGGGCTTCTTTTAATATTCTGTACAGAGTGTTTCTATCATCGGACCGGTCCCCGTAAAGTGAACCATAACGAAGGATCGTGTACGGCAACCGATATTTCTCGTGGTAACTACGAATGAAAAGTTCGCAGGATTGCTTGCTGCTTTTATAGAAAGATCCGTAATTGCTGTAAACGTACGAAGAACTTGCAAAAAGAAATCTTTTGATTTTCGCCCGACGCGCAGCTTCCAGTACTACGGAATTCCCCAGAACGTTATATTTAACGACATCCAGTGGCCTTCTGACACATTCATCTATATCGGCTATCCCGGCGAAATTATAGACAATATCGCATAATTTAACAGTCTTATTGACGAGTTTTTCGTCAAGGATGTCGCCGACAACCATCTTTTGACCTTTGCGCAAGAATTCAGATTGCCTGATATCAAAAACAATGACAGAGTGGCCACTTTCGCTTAATGCGTCGCATACATGACTTCCGAGGAAGCCTGATCCTCCAAAAACTATTGTTTTCATAGTAAGTCCTCCAAACCTTTCAAAAGATTCTGAGTTGCTTGAAGCTCCATTCGTATCCTGGATTCCTTCGCATATGACCCCATGTGCGCGGTCAAAAGCACGTTTTCAAGTGTTGTAAGCGGGCCCTGGTACGGTTCTTTTTCAAACGTATCAAGCGCCGCCCCGGCCAGTTTACCCGATATTAATCCGTCAAAAAGAGCTTTTTCATCAACTATCTCTCCCCGGGCAACGTTTATAATATAGCTGCTGTTTTTCATGGCAGAGATAAAACCGCTGTTAACCATCCTTCTTGTTGCGTCGGTCAAAGGAACATGAAGAGAAATAATATCTGCGGTCTTTATCAATTCTTCAAGTTGAACCATTTTTATTTTGCCGTGGTTCTTGATCTGGGGGTCATGGCCGATAACCGTGCATCCGAATGATTGCAGATAATCGGCTAATTTTGCGCCTATTCTCCCGCAACCGATAATGCCGATAGTTTTTCCGGACAATAAAGTCCCCATAAGTTTTTTCCACTTGCCGGACCTTATTTTTCTATCGGCTTCGCTTACCTTGCGTAAAACATTCAAAATGAGGCCGACAGTCAGTTCCGCTACAGATTCAGTTAGAGCGTCAGGCGTATTAAATACAGCAATTTTCTTTTCCTTTGCCGCCTGGAGGTCAACATTGCTGATTCCCACACCACAGCGTGAAATAATTTTTAATGCCTTAGACTGAGAAAGCACCGATTTAGTGATTGGTTCCACGCCTGCAATGATCCCCACAGGGTCGTATTCCTTGAGAAGTTTACTTATTTCTTCTTCCGTCAGTGTTCTGCCAAAAGGGTTCAAAACCGCATTTACACCTCTTTTCTTAATAAGATCAAGGGGTGTTTTATCTTCTTCAGCGAACGATGATGTGGTAATAAGTATGTTAGCCATATAAATTCTTTCTTCTGAAAGGTATTTATCCTTTTCTCAAATCTCCCAAAAGGACTCTACAGGTCTGACCAAGCAACAGCATGTCCAGGCTGAAAGCGATAAATCGATAGTAATAAAACCATCAACTACATCAACGGTGAGAATACCTTCCAAGTTTTCTACTGCCTTAATATGTTCTATTTGCACGATAACGATGCTTTCATTTTCATTCCATTTTTTGTAGTTCTCAAAACTCGCGCCATACTTCTGAGCTCTTGCAAGCCCGACACCCCTGAATCCTTTTGGGGGATACTTCACGGATTTCACGGCTTTTTCTGCGTCTTCAACCGTATTCACCATCGGGACTATAACTCCATGCGCACCTGCGTCCATAACACGCTTAATGAGATTTGAGTCATTGCTTCCTACCCGTACCAGAGGAGCCACACCGGAAAGCTCGATTACCTGGATAAGGTTCTGCGCCTCAGAGAGCGTTATTGCACTATGCTCCATATCCACAGTTAGCCAGTCAAATCCTGCCTGCGCCATTATTTCAGCCACGGAAGGGTGCCCGATAGTTATCCATGAGCCTATGGTAAGTTCACGGTCTTTAAGCCTCTGCTTCAAACTTTTGTTCATATCTGCCTCCATTATTAAACACTTCTAAAAATAACTTGAAAAATATCTTTCCTTTGAGTAAGCATTATAGTATAAATTCAGATATTTTTTCATCTTATCTATATCATACCATGGATTGAATACTTTACTTTCAATGCTTTGCTTTAGTACTTTTAAATCTTCAATGTTTATGGCAGTGTTCCATTCATCAAAATAAAACATTCTCCCGCACTCATATATCGGCTCGCCGAAATCCAGCATATACGTTCTTACTCCGTTTATCATGCCTTCAATGCCGATAGAATTATCGTCATATATTATGCAATCGGAATTATCATAAATTGTAGTCCATGGTATTTTTTGGGCTAAAATAAAATTATCAGGTATTTTAATGTTCAAAGTTTTCATTATATCATCCTCATCATAATCCGGGTGCATTTTCAGATAGATGCAGATATTGCTGTTTTTAAATATCTCCAGCAGCACATTTATAATTCTTTCATATTTTGACGTATCGTATGAAAATGCATATGCTATTTTCCCAAACAATTCTTTATGAGGCTCCTTTACGTTAAAAACGCCGTCAACAACATATTTTGAGTGTCTCAGAGCAGCTCCTTCAACTATTTCACACGGATAATACGCCTTTTCTTTAAGCAAGAGTTGATATATCTTCCCAACAGTGAGCAGTTTATCCGGGAATAAATGCAGATTTTTTTCAATCTCAGCCGGAAAATGCTGCAAGAGCTTGTATGACAGCCCCGTATGTTGAAACCCAATGATACGAGTATGCGAAGCGCGGAATTCATCATTTTTAACAAATGGATATACCTTTTCCCAGGTCTGATTCTCATACGGCATATATATACGTTCCGGTTTAAGCCCGAAAACTTTTCTTGCGATCTCACGTTCCACAAATACATCTATTCCGTGCAAACCAGAAAACTCCATGTCAATCATCTTCTGAAGCATTGAAGTGATATCATTATCTCTGTAATAGTACTTGTTTCTCAGTTTTATTTTACTGGATTCATACAACTGGATGACTTCTGAAAGCAAATTGACAGTTAAGAATTTTTCAATCAAGCAGCTGTCGAAATCATGTTGATCTCTACAGAGTTTTTCAAATGACGCAAGGCCTTTGGGGTTAAGCAGTTTATAAATGACAAGTACATTCTCGTGTTTTGCCAGATCAACGGCAAAAGGGCCAAAATATTCTTCTCTCAGTTTGCCGTTCTGATCCGTGCAGCGAAAATCAAAATATGTCCTTATGATTGAAGTATATTCTTTTTTACATGAGGGCATTTTTTCTGATGCCCGAATCAACTCCCGTGTTGATTTTAAAAATTCGCCCTTATTTTTTTTGAATTTCCGCTTGAGATATATGTTCGGAAAAAAATGTTTCAAAACGCCTTTCAGTATATCACGGAAATTCCTGGGTGGGCGCTCTTTTTTCTTTACCCTGCCTTTAAATTCTCTTTTCAATTCATCATACAAAAATACATCTTCGCCCGTCAGCAGTACACGAAAAAGGTTGTCCTTCAAAAGCATTTCGCGAATTTGTATATATTTTTCTATTTTCTCAAAAAAGTGAGTCTGGGCTTCCATGCGGTTTATTACAGGTGAAGCTATATAAGCAAAGTTATTGATATTTTCAACTAATATTGAAGCAAGCATTTTATTATATTCGCCGAGAAACATGTCCAGCGGAGGTTTTATATAGGAAATTTCATTACTGCGCTTGAAATCCATTTTATTCCTTTATCTTCAGAATACCAACTGGCAGATATTTTGCCTCTTTCAAATTACCATATGGAAGCGCACTTTCAACGCTTAATTTATAATATGGGGACATTCTCTTCTTTAATATTTTACTATTTTTGATATTTTCAAGTACTTTTTTATAATCAAATGCGATCTTTTCATTGGGTATATTAAACCAGGATGATAAAGTCTGCTTTGAAAAATTCCATGCTTTGGGCGGATTAAAATACCAATCTTGATTATCCGAAGCGCTGGTTGAAATAAACATCGGCGCATGCGGCTTTAAAACTCTTTTGAATTCACTAATGCTTCCCGGCATATCTTCATAGGTATTATGCTCAAAGGCTGAAACAGAAACCAAAGCGTCAGCAGCATTGTTCTCTAAGGGAATATTGTTGAAAGTTCCCCTCAAAAATGTAATTTTTCCAAAACTGGAATGATCCCTTTGTTTTTCCAATGCATAATAAACATTAAAGTGTGTATGAACATACTGCATGAACTGATACATTATAGAATGAACATTTCTAAGAAAAAGGCCCGGATAAAATAACTTCCTCAACTTGCTGAAATAATATCCTGCGCTTTTTTTAGGTTTGTTTGGTTGCGACTGTCCATGGGTCATGAATGACATATACTCATGCTGGTAATCACCCAGGGCAGTATCAACACTCTCAATATTGAATATCCCTTTAGCAAATCGCGGTATTTGTCTTTTAGTGAAATCTAGACTTATAACATTGTAGCCTCTGGAAGCCAGGATAAACTGTGTCATTCCTATCCCTGCGCCGGCATCTATTATCGTTGAACCTTTGGGAAGATTCAGCCTTTCTATGTTGTTCAGCACCCAGATAATATCCAAGTCATAATGCCATCCATTCGGCCAATTGAATACTTTTAACCAGTGGTCTATTTCTTTTAATTTAGATTTGTTCTCTAAAAGCGCAGTATCCAGAATTTCTATCTTGTCTTGCATGGTACCCAAACTCCTTTTTGGACTTCTATATTTGTTAAATCAGAATACTTTATTTAAAATATACTTGAATTTTCTTTTTATTCTCCTATGCAAGGGAAGCTTCATGGTCCGTTTATTCTCGGCTGCTTTTAGGCATTGGATCGTATATTCATAATTATGCGAAATATCAACGTTCGCCTTATGTGACGGATCATACAGGAAGAGGCTTCTTACAAATTCACTGCCGTCAATAAACTGGAAACCCAAAGGTTCAATTACCGACCGCAGCGAGGTAAGATTGAAATTATACATATGTGCCATAACTGAATATATCGGGTAGCTGTAATTATATTCACTTTTATTCACTAAATCACAGACACCCGGAACTTCAATATATACATAAGCTCCTTTGTTCAATAATCCCTTTATTTTTTCAAATTCTGCTTTGATGTTATAAAAATGTTCAACGACATGACTTAAGATTACAAGATCTGCCCTCTTGCCGATCAAGGATTCTATTCCGCCCTGGAACACCTCTATATTCTTTTTCCTTGCTATTGATAGGGCATTTTCCGAATAATCACAGCCAATAACATTGCTTTGAATACCATTACGTGCAAATTGCTTTTTAATTTCGCTAAGTTTTACTCCGCTTCCACAACCCACTTCAATTATAGATAATATTTTATTTTTAAAAGATTCAGACAGATATTTATGCATAAAATCATATATTTTAATCGCCATCCCGCTGTCGCCGGTTGATAGTTCGTCATTGTTTTCCCCAAGGACCAATCCCCAATAGATTTCTTCATAGAAGCCGGGCAAATCCTTTTCAGTCAAACGCGGTGATAGCTGTATAAGACCGCATGCCCTGCAAATTAATGTGCCGAATGGCAGGGAAAATCTGTCGTGGATGCTCAATACCTCTAAATCCGCAGAACCGCAATTACATTTATTGAGATGTTCAAGATTATAGGTCCCATTAAAAATATTCTGCAGAAGCTTAAAATAATACTTCTTTTTATCTTCGGGAATCTGCATTCCGTTCAATGAAGCGAACAGACCCGTGTTTGGAAATCTATTTATGGTAAGCATTAAATTTGTCTCCTAATTATGCTTCTGTTTTCAATTTATCGGCAACTATTTCCCAGGCATATTTTTGCTCGGTACCTTCCGTTTTTATGAATGTTTTAATATACTTGTCATACTGCAGCTTATTAACTGTCAATTCTTTCTCCCAATCAATACAATATGGTTTATCAATATTTATTGGTTTTTTCCCAAACCAGGAAGCCATATTATATACCATTGCCGTTAAATTATTCCGCACCATCTCTTCCGTAATAATGAAAATCATCGGTTTATAATACATGATTGCAAAATTAAAAGACGCGCTATCATGGGTAATAACGAATTTAGCGTCCCTTACCATTTCAATAGTCTGACCTACTCGTAATGTCCTTTTATTAAAGTAGTCAGGATGATCATTATAATGAGACCTCGGATGCGCAGCAATATCAACTTTTGTACTTTGTTCTTTTTCCACATAATCAAAAAATTTGCAGAGGCTTGGATAATATTTTTCAGCTGTTATCAATTGAGGCAAACCGCAGATATCGTTATCTTCATGGAATGGAGCATATAAATCAAGAAATACTGCATTGTTTTCATAGTTTACAGATATTTTCTTCTGTTTTTCAAGATATAAATCATAATCAAAAACATGAAGAAATACTACTTTTGTTGTTTTATCACACGGGAATAGATTAGTCTTTAAATTATCTGCTACTGCCGCAAACCAAAATGCGATAGGTTTTATGCTTAAGCATTTGTACGGGATAGAAGTAAATATCTTATTTTTGATAAAGATGATTTTACTTATTAATTGCTGGGGTCTCTTTAAAACATTAAGAATTCGATTAAAAAGACTTTTCTTAGCTGGAGAATTTCCTTCTCCGTAATAGGGAGGAACCGAAACCAAAACCATTGACGAATACCGGGCTTTGCTCCTGCTTATTCCTTTATATAACCAAAAAAACCTTGGATAAACGAACCATGTTATTATCATATCATCAGAAGTTAATTCCTTAAGAGCCGTATTAACTTCTGCCTTATTCTTAAATATCCGTAGTCCGTGGAATTCAACCGGGTCAGGTGGAATCAAATTCATTTTTGGATAAAATACCGGAGATAAATCCCAAACCTCCACTTTAAACCCATTCTGCTGAAGTATTTCAATACCAAATCTTTTATAATCTCTTTTATTAAACGGCGATTCTAATAATAATATTACTTTCTTAATCATAATCTTTCTTATCTATTCATGTGGCTTCAATTCAGATACTTTTTTTCGAATGAAGTTCACTGCATAATTAATATCTTCGTTTTTCAAACCAAATAAAACAGGGTATTTATACGCAATAAGCAAAACAATTGAAGTGTATATAGAGCCGGAAATTATAAAATTAACTATGACATTCCCATTAAGTTTTAAAATACTATCAACAAGAATAGAAACGGAGAAAGAAGCCACTAGAAGGCTCCCAAAAGAAACCGCCTGGTGAGCCAGATATTTCCAAAATGATATGCCAAGGAATTTTGATATATAAAAAAGAAATACATTTACCACTACAAACACAATTAAAACCATTTTTACGGCTAACCCATTTGCCCCGGCATTTAATCCGAAATACTTCGTCGGAGCCAAAAAGAAAAAAGTTAACAGCAATCCGGCAATAGATGAAAAGATCCCTATGTTTCTGTAAAGTTTTGTTTTACCTGCGGCAAGCAGTACAGACGTACTTAGCTGTCCGTAAACTTGGAAGATTGGATATATCGCCATGATTTTCACCGCAAGATTCGCGGTTTTATACGCGTTACCGCCCAATATATAAACTATTTTCTCTGACTGAATAATCACAAAACAAGAAAAAAAAGCGGCAAGAGAATAAAACACGGGGACAAACCTGCGGAACAATAAAGCCATTTTCTTAATGTCATTATTAGCATGCGCTATTGCGTACTCTCTGGATAGTAAAGGCGTCATTGCTCCGGTGAAAAGAAAACAAAGAGCTCCAATATTGTATGAAAAACTGTAAAAGCCCTGTTGAATACTTCCTCCAAAAATCTGCAAAAGCCATCGGTCAAAGAATACGGCTACCGTACCGATACTTGCTTCAACGAAAATCGGAAAACTGTAGTGATAAAATTCAAAGAAATAAGTCTTGATCTGCGAAAGAGTCAATTTCCATTGCTTTTTAATTAAGCCTTTATTTGTATTAATGACCCAGATAAACATACCCGTCAGAACGATTTGATTAAAGTATTGATAGTAAAAATAGTTCCGCAAAGTAAGAATCTGATAAAGAAAAAGCACGATAAGTAATCCCGCGCCCAGAGCTTTTTGAAGCATTCGAGCGCGTTCAGAATATATCGTAAGCCCGAAGGCATCGGTCATCTGGTCAAAACCCTGGCCAAACCATGTAAGAATGATAAGGATTGCCGACATGTAAATGAAAATAAGTTTTTGATCAGGAAAAACCAGCGTGTACAAACCGGTACCATGCAAAACCATTATAAAAAGAAAAATAAGACAGGATGCGATCGTAAGGAAATGAAAATAAAACGCAATAAGGCCCTGCTCATTCTGCCGCTGAGATATTTTGTTATAAAATCCTACCGAAACACCCATATCCAAGAAACCCTTTATCTGGAGGAAGACGCTTGATAAAAAATTGAAATCTCCATAATTTTTCGGCCCGAGTCCCCTGGGTGTTATACCCGCAGTAACAATATTTATTCCAAGCCCGAAAATATTAGAAACGAGTTTATAGAAATAGCGTTTTTTTAGCGAATGGGTATTTGAAGTTTCCATATTAATTAACTTGACAATTCCCCGTAGCTTGCTACGGGGTAACCTATAACTTCTCCCTTTGAAAAAGGGAGATTGTCAGCCCAAGGCTGACCCGCCGTGGGCGGGAGAGGGATTTGTTAGTAATAAATCTTCCTCGTTCGTGGTTCGACTATGCTCACCACCCTGAGTGAAATCGAAGGGCAGGCTCGGTCCAAAGACTTTCCCCTCACCCCTCTTTGCAAGAGACTGTGTCATAACCGCTAAAATTAGCCCCTTTTGTCATGCTGAATTTATTTCAGCATCCTGTATTCCGACGATGACGAGATCCCGAAACAAGTTCGGGATGACAGCAAACGGGAATATGACACAGTCTCCAAAAGAGGAGAACATCTGATACCGCGTCCGCCGCGGCGGGCTGCGGGGAGGTTTATTTGTAATTGACTTCTAATTATGTCTGCCTGAAACCCCTAAAAGAATAATCTAACTCCAGATAGATTTTTTCTGCATTTTTGAGAGAGCTTTTTAATTGAACGGAAAAGTATTTTTCAAGCAGCTTTTTATTTGCTTCGTATAAAAGTCTATGGAATTCATTATCGCTTAACTTTGTAAAATTAATTGCAAGTAAGTCTGAATTTAAATGCTTGTGTTCATAAAAGTCTTCGCAATCTTTAAGCAACCCTTTCTTAATCGCATAATAATAAAGCGGGCTGCCGGGGTATGGCGTTACAGGCCTTATTGTTCTCAGCTGAGCGCTGTCATCGTATTTTAAAAGGAACTCCACGCCCTTTTCTAAAGTTTTTTCATTTTCGCCGATATTGCCGAAAATAATGTTAAAACCCGGGCTTATACCCATACTTAATGTAGCTTCAATACCTTTAATAATTTGTTCAACCGTCAACGCTTTATTCATGTTTTTCAAAATTTCGTCATCCATTGCTTCAATCCCATAATTTATAAAAGCACAACCCGCATCCTTCATCAGTTTTAATATATCCGGCCTGGCATAGTTCAAACGGCCGTTACATGCCCATTTAAATTTTAGTTTTGATTTAATAATACTTTCGCATAATTCAACAGTTCTTTTTGCTGAACTCATTAACAGTTCATCCTGAAAATCTATATATGAAGCCCCGTAATCCCTCATCAATATTCCGATTTCTTCAAGAATGCTTTCCGAAGACCTGGGCCTAAAACCTTCGTCCATTCTATAGCAGAAATTGCACTTGAACGTACACCCCCTTCCGGATAGCATTAGCATCGTGCGTTCACTGTTTTTACTATTCGGTTCTTTTAATAACGAATAATGGTCCATCGGGAATAAGTCCCACGCAGGAAATGGTATTTCATCTATATTTTGTATCAATGGCCGCCTGGGAGTCTGTATAAACTTCCCATCCCTCATAAAGGCAATACCCCAGACATTTGCTAATTCAGTCTTTAGTTCCAAAGCCTTTAACAATTCAATAATAGTGTTTTCGCCTTCACCGATAACAACTGCATCGGCTTGAGTCTTTTTCAAAAAATATTCCGGTTCGGGCGAAGGGCCGTGCCCTCCTAATATATAAAAGGGCCGGTTATTTGATTCATTAATTGCGCTAGATATTTCCAATAACTTTCTATACTGATAGTACCCTCCTATAACCCCGACACCGACTACATCAAAATGTTCCGTATTTAACAAATTTGTTAAATGAGATTCCGGGTAATGATAAACATCCTGATTATAGATCTTGACTTCATGGCCTGCTTTCCTACAAACTGCAGCAATATAGGCAATCCCTAAAGGAAACACAGATATATATGAATCGTTATCGTACACCACCAACAAAATTTTCATTTCAGCCTCTCGATGAATCTCCCCCGCAGCAAGCTACGGGAAATTGTCAAGTTAAATATATTACAAAGTCCACCCGTCATCAACAATTATGTTCTGTCCGTTAACACATTTCGAT
>JAPLKN010000147.1 GCA_026388075.1 Elusimicrobiota bacterium | reverse complement strand
TCATAAGCATAACGAGCGCAGTGGAAATCAGCACCCATACCGTATCTGCAGGGTTAATCATTGATCCTGCCGAAACGGCAGACTGAACCGCAACCGTTTCTATCTTGGCACCAGCAGAAAATGGCATCTCCTTGGTTTCAGCATATAAACTAGCCCCTATAAAAAGTATTAAACCCAATAATCCGAACTGAAATAAATGTTTCATACTATTTTCCTCCTTTTTTCAATTAGACGCAACGTAAGGCGTGAATGATGATGCTTGGATAATTGTGTCATTTATAACTTCCCCGAACTTATTTATGATTATAAGCTGGCCGTTTTTCATTGGAATCCATTCCCCGCTGTTAAGAGGTTCGGAACAAAACATGAACAAATCATCCTCTTTTTTAAAATACATCGTGTAGTAATATTCATCTTGGGAAAAATCCCTGAATCCCATGAGATAATCACCGTTGCTGAGTAAAAATGTCAGAGAAGTTGTTTTAAACTTGCTTTTAATGTATTGGATGCTGTTTCTTATAACTTTGCTGAAGTCGTTTATGCTTTTATGGGAAAGATTATTTATAAGATATGAAAAAAACTTTTCAGAATCCGTTGACCCTTCATACATATGCCCGCTTATCGCAATTTTCTCGGGATTATATATAGTACCGTTATGAGAAAATACCCATTCTTTATGAATGAAAGGATGTGTATTACAAATATTTATTTCACCTATTGAAGCATTTCTTAAATGGGCAAGAACAATCCGTGACCTAGATTTAATGGCCCTTTCAACAGCAGAAACATAATGTTTAACATCTGTAAGTACACTTCTTTCGCTTCTTCCAAAATGAACGGTCCAGTTTCCTAAATATCCCGCAATCCCCCATCCATTTTCATGGGTTTCTTCATTAATTCCGTTTTTTTGCCTGCAAGTTCCCTGAAACGGAAAAAATTATCACCTGAAACAAAATTTTTCGACACTAAAGCAAACATTCTGCACATTTTTTCTCCAAAATAAAAAGGCCTCCACCCAAAACATTAAAATGTCGGGTAAAGACCTCTATGTCTTAAATTCTATCCTGCTTTCACAGCAAGAAACTTGTAAATAAAAAATCCCCAAAATCTTCTGTGATTTTGAGGACTTCTTTGTCCTTATGTTTAAAATATATAAAATTGTATCTGATTTGTCAAGTTGGAAAATTTATTACAGAAAATTTATTACATAAGTATATAGATTATACCCCTTATAATTATAAACAGCCGAAATGAAGCCTCCACGAGTTTACACTCGTGGTATCCTTCATTTCTTCGGCGAAATCCGCCGTCCTTCTTCGCATTCATCTATGGACTTACGTCCATAGTTTTCTGCGAAGGCGGATAAAACTCAAAAATAATTTGCATTTCCCATTGACTTTTGAAAAATATTAGTATAAAATAGTTTCCCATTATAGAAGATTTGATTTTAGACAAATCTTCTTTTGTTTTTTGATTTAACACGATTTTTGAATATAAAAATCGAATTTTAATTTCGATTTTCGAGTTATTAGCTTTTGCTCTTTTCTCGATTTTTGAATTTCTATTTTCGAGTCTTACGGGGGTGTGGCAGAGCGGTCTATTGCACCAGACTGTAAATCTGGCGGGCTTAGCCCTTCGGTGGTTCAAATCCATCCGCCCCCACCAGACGACAGAAATCGTTCATTAGTTCCTTGGTTTATTTGTTCACTTTTTATTTGACTAAAAAGATAAAAATATTGATCTTTTATTCAAGATTCCTCTTAGGAGGGAGTTCAGCAAAGCGCCGATGAATGAGGGAACCTAAGGTTCCCTCTTGGGGAGCGTTTTGCGGAGCAATTCCTTTCGGAGCAAAACAATCCCGCTTTTGCGGGATAAGTCCAAGCGGTAGCGAGGACGCGACAACGCGGGAGTAACACAATGGTAGTGTGCCAGCCTTCCAAGCTGGTTACGCGGGTTCGATTCCCGTCTCCCGCTTATAACAGTTGTCAGTAACCAGTTAACAGTTACCAGAAAAGGCAAAAAGATATTTGAAAAACCGGGAATCGAAGCCAACCCGAGTCCGCCTCAGGCGGAAGGGTGGCAGGCTTCGGATGAGGAGTGAAACGACGAGTGAGAAGGATTCCCGTCTCCCGCTTATAACAGTTGTCAGTAACCAGTTAACAGTTACCAGTTTTAAACCAGTTCTTTATCATGGATTTTTTTATGTCGAACATTTTATGCCCGGATAGCTCAGTTGGCAGAGCACTTCATTGGTAATGAAGAGGTCGGCAGTTCGATCCTGCTTCCGGGCTTTTGATAAAGCAAAAATAATTTTATATATAGTACTTGGTAGAAATCATCTTTCAAGGAGGCATCAAAATGGCAAAGGCAAAATTTGACAGATCAAAGCCCCACGTAAACGTAGGGACAATCGGGCACGTAGACCACGGTAAAACGACGCTGACGGCAGCGATAACGAAGGTGCTTGAAGGCAAAGGGTTAGCGAAGTATATCACCTACGATGAGATAGCCAAAGCATCTGAATCGCAAGGAAGACGTGACGAGACAAAGATCTTAACAATAGCAGTAAGCCATGTAGAATATTCTTCAGATAAAAGGCACTACGCCCATATAGACTGCCCGGGCCATGCAGACTACGTAAAGAACATGATAACCGGCGCAGCGCAGATGGACGGAGCGATACTTGTGGTATCAGCAACAGATGGGCCGATGCCGCAGACAAGGGAACACATACTTTTAGCCAGACAGGTGAACGTTCCGTATATAGTTGTATATTTGAACAAGGTAGATCTTGTTACGGATAAAGAACTTCTTGATTTAGTAGAAATGGAAGTAAGAGAACTTCTTACAAAATATAATTTCCCCGGGGACAAGATACCGGTGATAAGAGGCAGTGCAACGAAAGCTTTACAGGGAGACAAATCAGAGATAGGCGAACCTTCAATATTAAAACTCATAGAAGCGATAGATTCAACGATACCTTTACCGCAGAGGGACATAGACAAACCGTTCCTTATGAGCGTAGAAGACGTATTTTCAATAACAGGAAGAGGAACAGTTGCTACGGGAAGGATTGAACGCGGAAAAGTTAAAGTGGGAGACAACGTAGAACTGATCGGCATACAGGAAACAAAGAAGTCAGTGGCTACCGGCCTTGAGATGTTCAGGAAACTGTTGGATGAGGCGCAGGCAGGAGACAACATCGGGATGCTTTTAAGGGGCATAGAAAAAGACCAGGTGGAAAGAGGGCAGGTAATAGCAGCTCCCGGCAGTATTACCCCCCATAAGAAGTTTAAGGCGCAGGTTTATGTGTTGACAAAAGAAGAAGGAGGAAGACACACGCCCTTTTTCAACGGGTACAGGCCGCAGTTTTATTTCAGGACGACAGACGTTACGGGAGTTGCAAAACTTCCGCAAGGGACTGAGATGGTAATGCCCGGAGACAACACGAATATGGAAGTAGAGTTGATAACGCCGATAGCAATGGACAAACAGCTGAGGTTTGCTATCCGCGAGGGTGGTCATACCGTTGGTTCTGGGGTAGTTACAGATATAATAGAGTAAAAAAGGTGAGAAGGCCGCCCAAGGCGGCCCGCATGGGGCGGGCGGACATACAGTAGGTTCGGGAGTTGTTACAGAGATAATAGAATAAAGGCAGGGGTAAGTAGTAAGGGGTAAGGATTAAGTAAAACCAGTAGTAAGTGGTAAGACGCTTCGCTCTAAGGATTAAGTTAAAGGCCTAAGAAGATCTTGTAGTTAACTTATAACTTACCACTTATCACTTATAACTGAGGGAAAGAATGGCATCTGAAAGAATTATAATGATACTGGCTTGTTCTGTATGCAAAGATAGAAATTACTATTATGCGAAAGGGAAAAAGAAGGAAGGGAAATTGGAAGTAAAAAAGTTTTGCCGTTATTGCGGCAAGCATACCTTGCATAAGGAAACGAAATAAATGGCAGGATTAAGTGGTAAGGATTAAGTTAAAAGCAAAGACTTTTCTTAGATGTTACTTAATCCTTATTCCTTAATCCTGAATTCTTAATCCTACAGTTGGGAGTGTCGGTTAATTGGCAAACCACCGGTCTCCAAAACCGGGACTAGGGGTTCAAGTCCCTTCACTCCCGCTTTTTTAGCAGCAGTGCGGGACAAATCGAACCGTGAACCAGCATGGTTCATGGCTTCTGCCTCCGTTTTGGTGCAGGACAAATCCTCTTACTCCCGCCACGCACTTTAAAAGGTACTCGGCAAGCTATGATGCTTGAGAATAAGCGAGTGGTTCATTTACGAAAAAGCTTAAAACATTTAATTGATTTGAGGACTAACTATGAATGAATGGATAAAAGCTGCGATTCGATTTTTCAAGGATTCTTATGCAGAGCTAGGCAAAGTTACTTGGCTTTCGCGCAGAGAAGCAGTTGCTTCAACTATAATTGTTATAATTTTGGTAGTTATAGTGTCTATTTTTGTGGGTTTCATTGATTTTTTATTGGCTCGAATTCTTGGAATAATACTTTAAAGGATATTTTTATTAGTTAATAAATTAAGAGGTAAAAAATGGCTAATCAATGGTATGTAGTTCACACTTATTCAGGATACGAAGACCGCGTTAAAACTAACTTGGAAAAAGCAGTCAATAACCTTTCCCTTCAGGAACGCATATCTCAGATCCTGGTCCCGACAGAAGATGTCGTTGAAATAAAAAACAATAAAAAGAGATTTAGAAAAAGAAAATTCTATCCCGGATATGTTTTTATTGAAATGACAATAGATAATGAAACCTATTGGCTCGTCAGAAATACTGCCGGAGTTACCGGTTTTCTTGGAGGCATAAAACCCGTTCCAATGCCTGAAGAAGAAGTGAAAAATCTGATGGAAACAATCAGCCCAGTATCAGGCGCCAGACCTAAACCGGCTATCAGTTTTGAAAAAGAAGAAAACGTAAGAATTATTGAAGGTCCGTTCAAGCATTTTATAGGTATTGTAGAAGAAATAAATGAGGAAAAAGGAAAACTAAAAGTGATGGTAACTATTTTCGGACGACCGACTCCTGTAGAGTTGGATTTCCTTCAGGTTGAAAAACTATAATAATTCAGCATTATCTAATAGACCAAAGGAGTTAAAAATATGCCGCCAAAAAAGGTTAAAACACAAATCAAACTTCAAATACCAGCAGGTAACGCAAATCCTGCTCCCCCTGTAGGTCCTGCATTAGGACAGCAAGGCGTAAATATTATGGACTTCTGCAAACAATTCAATTCAAAAACCGCTTCTCAGGAACCTGGAATGCTTATTCCTGTTGTCATAACTGTTTATGAAGACAGGTCATTCACATTCATTACGAAAATGCCTCCGGTTTCTTCATTGGTAAAAAAAGCCGCGGGAGTCGCCAAAGCATCCGGAACCCCTAACCGTGAAAAAGCCGGAAAATTGACTTTAAAACAAGTTGAAGAAATAGCAAAGCATAAAATGCCGGATTTGAATGCCAATGATATTGAAGCTGCGAAAAAAATGGTTATTGGAACGGCAAAAAGCATGGGAATAGAAGTAGAAGAAAAATAAAACTTTGTGGGAGTCCCTCGGCTACGCTCGGGACGTAAATACCACCCGGAGGAAAAATGAGTAAACGATTGGAAGAAATTTCAAAACTTGTAGACAAAACAAAACTTTATACCGTTGAAGAGGCGGTCAGCCTTGCAAAACAGACTGCAAAAGCAAAATTTGACGAAACTATTGAAATGCATGTCCGTTTAAGCATTGATCCGAAACAAAGCGACCAAAATGTTCGCGGAGTAGTGACTCTTCCCAATGGAATAGGTAAAAATAGAAAAGTTGCCGTTATAGCAAAAGGCGAGAAAGTAAAAGAAGCCGAATCAAGCGGAGCCGATTTTACCGGGTTTGAAGATATTATTGAAAAAATTTCAAAAGGCTGGTTTGATTTTGATGTTTTAGTCGCAACTCCGGACACTATGAAAGATCTGAGCAAGCTCGGAAAAGTATTAGGCCCAAAGGGCCTTATGCCAAATCCCAAATCCGGGACGGTAACTTTTGAAATAGCTCAAACTATTAAAGAACTTAAACTCGGAAGAGTAGAATACAAAAACGATTCGTATGGAATTGTTCATTCGCCTATAGGCAAAGCTTCTTTTGATCCTGATAAGCTTGCTGAAAATGCAAGAACTTTGCTTTCTGCTATACTTAAATCGAAACCCGCTAGTTCGAAAGGCCAGTATTTAAAGAGCATCTCAGTTTCATCAACCATGGGACCTGGAATAAAGGTCAATCCTAATATTAAAATTTAAGATGCATATAAACTAATAACTTCATAAAAACCGCTATCTTGTGTAGCGGTTTTTTTATTTCTATTTTATGATTTAAACATTTTCATACCAGCGCTAAAGCTTAAAGTTTTCTGTTCAGGTGGATAAAACTAAAATGTTCCCTTTCTCTATAATTAAAAAACGGCCTATCATAGCTGCCACAATAATCTATATTCTTTTTTTGATATTCTTAAATTCAACCGGTTTTTTTTCACCTGAAAAGAGAAGTAAAATTATCGGTTTTATTCAAAAAGATTCTTTAAATGTAACCGGACAAATTATCTCTGAGCCTGAAATTAAAAACAACTACATTTTCTTTTTACTTAAAAGTTCAAAAATAGAAAGCAAAAAGATCAGCGAAAAAATTTTAGTAACATATGATTTTAGGGGCAATACCTTCAAGATTGGCGATATTATTGAAATACGAGGAAAAATTAAAACCCCGCATACAGCTAATAATCCCGGCGAGTTCAATTACGGGAAATATTTGAATCGGCAAAACGTCTATACCCTCTTAAAAGCTTTTAGTATCAGAAAGACAGGTTTTAATAAACCGCAGTTTCTATATAGGTTTTCACTTCTAATACAAAAAGACATAATAAAAACCATAGAACTTTACCTGCCGCCAAAAGAGGCTTCAGTTCTTATACCGATGGTTGTAGGAAATAAATCATCATTATCTAAAGAAATAAAAGAAGAATTTATGGACGCAGGAGTAATGCATGTGCTTGTAGTAAGCGGTTTGAATGTCGGTTATGTGTGCGCAATATTTCTAGGACTTTTCAGACTCACGGGTCTTCGTAAACGCCGTTCAGCTCTATTAACAATTCCTTTTATCTTATTCTATTGTATGATGACCGGCGCAAATCCTCCTATATTAAGAGCAAGTATTATGGCTGTTTTTGTAATTCTATCGCTTTCTCTTGCAAGAGAACCTCTTATTTACCACTCACTGGCTTTAAGCGCGCTAACTATACTCTTATTTGATCCTCAGGCGCTTTTTACCGCGAGTTTCCAGCTTTCTTTTGCCGCAACAATTGGCATTGTATATTTTTATCCTTATTTTATTATTCCGTTTAAAAGATTTACTTTTTGGATCAAAAATACTATTGGAACAGTTTTTGCAGTATCACTTTCTGCTCAACTTGCGGTTTTGCCTCTACTTGCCTATTATTTCAACAAATTTTCTCTTATTGGGATTTTAACAAATCTTATTGTCGTTCCCTTGGCCGGCGTTGTTACGGCAGCAGGGATATTTCTATATTTGATACATTTTCTATCTCCTTTTCTTGCTTCATTAGCTGCTTTGTTGAATCAATATATAGTGAATTCAATAATTTTTACAGTTTCATATTCTTCTAAATTAAAATATTCAATAATTTCCCTTCCCTCACCCTCAGCCTTTTCAATTCTTTTCTATTACGGTTTTTTATTCATAATATTTAAAATAAAACAATACCCGAAACTTCTTTTATTAATTATCCCGTTTTTAGTTGTTTCCCCTATTAAACTGTTGATAGATTATCAGCATTCAAGAAATACTCTTGAAATAAATTTCCTGAATATACCTTTTTCAAACGCAGTTCATGTTCGGTTTCCGAACGGAAATAATTACTTGATTGACACCGGCACTTACCCTAATTCCTACTATAATACGGTAGAGAAAATATTAATGCCTTATTTCCGGTCAAAGGGAATAACAGAAATTGAAAGGGTTTTTATAACAGGCAGTAATTCTTTAAGATACGGAGTATTTACCTATCTAGCTGATAAATTAAAAATAAAGGAAATAATATTACGCCCTGAAACCTATATTAGCAATAATTTATCGGAGTTTATTACGACGGTTAAGAAAAAGAATATTTTGCTAAAACAGGCACAGCCCGGAGACAGGTTTTTTGAAGACGGGGCAAGTATAACGATATTATCATCAGATCATTTATCTGTGAATAATGAAAATGGCTCTCTTGTTATTTTATTGTCATACAAAAGCAATAATGTTTTGTTGACCGGCAATATGGGATTAAAGGAAGAAGAATATTACAGTAATTCCGATTCAAATATTAAATCGCACATTCTTCAATTGCCTGAAAATGGATTCCGCATTCCTTCAAACAATTTTATGCAAAAAGTAAATCCCGATATTTTAATCAGTTATTTTCCGCCAAAATATAAGACAAACAAGAAAGTTTATTCGCTTAATCAATCCGGCATGATATCAATAGATTTGGGTTTAAAAGGAATATCTGTGGAAAAATTCAGAAAATAGACGATTATTTACCCCGTTAGAGAATGTTGCCGACTCTTGTCGGTGGTTTGTATCTATGTTGTTGAAGGCAGTATAAAGCCGCCATCTTCATTCTTTGGAAAACTCCCTTTTCTAACGGGGTTTACTATTTTCTTTTTTCTGATATTTTTCAGAATAATCAAATGGTTTTAAATTTCCGTTTTTGTAATCTAAAACCATGAGATGGAGATGCGTAGGCGAGCTTTTTTTATAGGCAAGAAAACCTGTCCTTCCGATATTACCCAGAACCTGCCCACCTTTTATAAATTCTCCTTCCTTTACAAATATTTCATTTAGGTGAGCATAGTAAAACAACTTTTTTTCTTTCGGATTTATAAGCCAGATGTAGTTTCCTCCCCTTAAGTTACTGCCCGGCTTCCAATCATTATTTAAAGACAGCACAAGCATATCAGTTACAGCTGCTACCGAAGAATATTTTCCTGTTTTATCGTTAATTGAATCTAGATTATTGTCAGGAACAAAAATGTCATATGCGGGATGGCCGCCATGCCTGTTACCGTCAAAAAAATCGTATCCTTTCACTCCATACGGCCCGTATTCAATATCTGGACTGAATTTTTCTTTGGACAAATTTTGATCTTTGTCCAAAACAGGAAAGGCCCATTCAATTTCTCTAAATCCCAGATTTTCAAAAGAAGAAAACTTTTTAAGCAAAGACTTCAATTTTAGTTCGGCATTTTTTTTAATAATCTTTTGATCCCTCACACTGGTTTCCAATTCTTTCCATTCACTTAGAACAGCCTTGTCAGGCTTAATATTACAGCCTAAAATTAAAATAAATGTTAAAAATATTGTCTTTATCAGAAAAATCTTTTTCATCATAATCAATAAAAAAGTCCAGAACAATTTTAAAATTTAAATTTTATTTTTGCTCTGGACTTTAGTAAAACATTTAAAAACTATTCAGTTTCTTTATTTCCCTTCAAGTTTTCTGTAAACATAAATTATAGCTATTGAAGTCAACGGTAAAGTCACTAAAAGGCCTACTCCTAAACAAAGGATGCCTAAAATATTTATACCAAAAATAATCAGCGACAATAATAATAAGTCCCAAAATTTCCCTTTTGTAATTTCAAAACTTCTTTTTAAAGCTTCTATGGGAGCAAGCCCCTTATCAATTACTAAAGGGCCAAAAAACATTAACCTTACGCCGACTATGATGCCCGGTATAATAAGCAGGATAAATCCAATAAGAGTCAACACCATAAAAACTATTACCGTGCCTAAGTATCTTAGGTAATAAGGCATGCCGGAAAATAAAACCGAGTATTCTGTTTTAATGTCGCCAACAAAATTCAAGGAAACTTTTGTCATACCTATGTCTATGAAGGTCTTAATAAGAAAAAATACTATCCCTAAAATAAGGCTCGGCCCCCACAGCTGATCAGATATTTGGGGTAAAACATTAACAAAAATAACAGTCAACGAAATAAGAACAAAAAATAAAAGCCTGGCTTTTACTTTTTCCCAGCCGAATCGTACAGCATCGCCTTTCAAATAAAGCCTGTCGCTCATTTCTGCCTCCTTAATTAGTTGCAGGTTGAGATAAAAACAGGTTGAGGTTGAGATTAAGATTGAGGAAAAATCCTTTTCTTAAATTAAATATGTTTTGCTCTCGGCCTTTTGTTCTCTAAAGCTTAACCTGTCCTACTCTTAACCTGCCTTAGCATTAAACTTTGATTGAATTTTATCTAAAACAAATTCTGCCAACCTATGGTTTTTTGAAACCACATCAATCCTTGTTGAAAGCTCATCTTTATATTCAAAAAAAACCCCGACTTCAGTTGCGCTGAGACAATAAGGAAATACGCCGTCAAATTTGCTTGCCCCAATGCAACGATTTTTTTTGTCTTCAACAAATACCTCAACTTTCATGTCTTTAAGCACTAAAAGCGCCTTTGCATAACACTCGTTGTAAGGAATCTCTAAAGCCGTGGAAAATCTTCCTTCTTTTTGATTCCTTAGGTTTTCAACTGATATTCCTAGAAAACCTTTAACAAATTTAGATGGGCTTGCACATCCAATAAAAAGAGCAGTTATAACAAACAAAGCACACGGATTAAACCTTATATTCATAAAAGAACGCTTCTTTCTTATTTGTTATATTCCATAACCTTTTTGAAAGATTCGGTCACTTCGTTAATCAGCGAAATCGGGAATGAAACCCCTTTGCCTGGATTAAACTCGTCTTTTTTGAGATAAAAAAGGCGAATATGGGCTATTTTCTTCCCTTTGAATTTTCCGGTATATACTTTGATTTTTTCTTTTTCCGATCTTTCCATTTCAAAATCTAAATCGCTTATTTCATTTTTTACGAACTTTTCAAAGACTTGAAGAATGTTTTTCACTTGGTCAAATGAAAGCCATATCCCTTTTTTTGTCGGTTTTGGTTCGCTAAGGCCCGGAAAATAGAAATGAATCCTTACATCAATGAGATTATTTTTTAAAAGCGAAAACCTGAGTTCTTCAAGACTGTTTTTGGTAAGTTTTGAAATTAGGATACTGTTTACAAATGCTTCCTTGTCAAATAATTTTTTTTCTTCCATTGTCATCTCCTGTTTCATGGTTATCTTTACTTATATATCTATTATATATAAGATTGGCAAGGCTGTCAAACTATTCTTATGCTGCCTTTTATATGAAGCTCTACGGTCTTACGACCATAGTATCTTTGGTTTCTTCGGCTCGCCTCGCTGCCAGCCTCGATGCTAGGCGGGCGAAATCCCTGCCCGCCGGCAGGCGCGGCGCCGAAGCTTACCCCCTAGTTTTGCTACTTGTCCCTGCGATTAGTTTTCGAAGAAAACTGTAGGGAAGCAAAACTAAGCAGGGGTTCCTTCTTCGCATTTCCGCCATAGGCGAGACTTCGCCAATTGGCGAGCATCTCCTAAAAGAAATTAGGAGTTTTCCCTGCCTCCGCCATTGGCGGACGGTGCGAAGGCGGATAAAAGAATTTTATACTTGAGCGTTTGATATAAGTTCTTGGGCATGTTTTCGCGCGGAAGCTGTTACACTTTCCCCTGAAAGCATTCTTGCTATTTCTTCAATTCTTTCAGGCCCTGAAAGAATGCGAGTCATTATACGGGTAGAATTTTGAGAAATCTCTTTAGTAACCTGGATATTTTGTCTGCCGAACGCTGCGATTTGGGGGAGATGGGTAATGCAGATAATCTGGTGATGAGATGAAAGATCGTTTAACTTCTTTCCTATAGTCTGCCCCATAGGGCCGCCGATACCTGTATCTATTTCGTCAAATATTAATACCGGTATCTTATCGGCCTTAGCAAGAACAGTTTTTACGGCCAGCATTACACGTGATATTTCGCCGCCGGATGCAATATTCTTTAAGGATTTCAGATCTTCTCCCGGATTAGCCTGGAACATAAAATCCACCCTGTCCCATCCCTCAGGAGAAGGTTCGGGAAGTTTTTCTATTGAAATTTTAAACCGCGTTTTCTTCATCCCTAGATCGCTTAACTCTTTTTCAACATTTTCAGACAACTTTTCGGCCAGTTCTTTTCTTTCTTCAGTAAGTTTAGCGCAAGACGCAAAAAGTTTTTTTTGAGTTTTTTCTATCTCTTTTTCAATCTCCTGGCGATTTTGGTCCATTTTTAAAAGAACATCTAACTCTTTTGCGGTTTTTTCGCGGAAAGCAAGTATTTCCTTTATAGAAGAACCGTACTTCTTCTTTAAATTCTTTATGAGATCTTGCCGTTCAAGAAGTTTTTCTAGAGACTGAGGGTCTATGTCCAGTTTTTCTTTGAAATTTTCTATTTCTTTGGCAGCTTCTTCAATTTGAGCAGATGCGCTGTTCAGGTTATCTTCAACTGAAGAAAGATTTCCGCTTAAAGAATTAATGTTTCCAAGAATTTTTTGTATTTTACTAAGCTTTTCAATAACCGAGCCTTCGGCTTCATACAGCATTTGGTAAGATTCTTCGGAAAGATTTTTTAATTTTTCAGCATTTTTCAGCTGAGGAAGTTTTAGCTCCAGATCCTCGTCTTCATCGGAAGCTAAAGAAGCGTTGTCAATTTCTTTGACTTGAAAACCATAAATATCAATAAGCCTTTGCTTTTCCTGCTCGGACATTGCCTGAGCCTGTCTTTCGCTCAACAATTCTTTCCATTTGGAGTAATTTTCCCCAATCTCTGCCAGCAGTTTTTCAATATCACCGAAATTATCTAGAATCGATCTTTGAGATAAGTTGGAAAACAGACTCTGATGTTCATGCTGGCCGTGAACATCAACGAGGTAATCTCCTATTGAAGAAAGAGTCTTCAAGCTTACCGGAATGTCATTAACAAAAGAACGGCTTTTGCCCGAAATATCAATTTCTCTGCGCAGAAAAAGCGTATCTTCATTTGACAAATCAAGAGCGCAATCTTTAAGATATTTTTTTATTTCTTTGCTAAGTGACGGGTAATCAAATTCAGCAAAAATCTGACAGCTATTCGCTCCCTTTCTTATCAATTCCTGCGAGGCTCTTTCCCCCAAAAGAAGTTTAAGGGATTCAATAATAACCGATTTTCCCGCGCCAGTTTCACCTGTAAAGATATTAAGGCCTTCGGAAAATTCAAGACTCAGATCTTCTATCAATGCATAATTTTTTATGGTTAAATTCAAAAGCATTTTCCTGACCTTTCCTATCAGATTGCTTCGTCATCCTGAGTGAAAACGAAGGATTCCTCGCAATGACCCTTCGGGTCACCTATTACCTACCCTTCGACTTCGCTCAGGGCTACGCTAATCCCTACGACTCCCTTGATTATTTTAAATGGAGTCCCGCATTGGCGGGACCTACTGTCGTTATCCTCGTTCGCCCCATTTCAATTTAGCCCGCAAGACCTGCAAATATTTCCTATTAGGATTAATTATCAAAAGTAAAGGTTTCGCCGAAACTGAAACATTTACGAAGTTTCCTTTTTCAAGAAAATAATCCGTCTGGCCGTCAATTACAACCGAGGGCCTTTCTTTGATATTTTTTGAGGAAACCTTTAGTTCAATAGTCACATCTTTTGTAGGAACAATCATAGGCCTTTGCGCCAGGGTATGAGGGCATATCGGCGTAATAACAAAAACGGACAAATTCGGATAAACAATAGGCCCTGAAGCCGCGAGCGAGTAAGCTGTTGATCCTGTGGGTGTAGAAATTATTAGTCCGTCACCGATAAAGTCCGCAAGAAACTCCTTATTTATTGCAGCTGAAACTGTTATAACACGCCCGTTGTTCCCGGAATGGATCATACATTCATTCAAAGCATAATTTTTCGTAATTTTACTATTGGAATAAATCTTAACTTCAAGCATCATCCTTTTTTCTATTTCAAATTTTCCTTTTAGAATTTTTTCCAAGAAATCATACGATTCTTCAGGATTGGTTTCAGCCAAAAATCCCAGCGATCCCATATTTATCCCCAAAACAGGGATCTGAGCGTTTGCCAAAAGAGCGCTGGCTTTAAGCATCGTACCGTCCCCCCCAAGCGAAACAGCAAGATCCACCGGCGGAAGTCTTTTGCTAGAAGACGGCAAAACGGTTACCTTGAAATTTTTCTTTAAAAGCCAATTCTTAATCAAAACCATCTCTTCTCTGGCTCTTTCTTTTTGAAAATTATAGATAATTCCAATCTTTTTCATAATTCTCCCTAATCCCTAAAATAAAACTTTTCTACTGCCCGACTATTATACAATTAATTATTCAGAGTTGTAAACCCCGCTGAAAATCTAAAGTCTGGTTGAATTCTTTAACGAGGTTAAATACTATTTTCAAGATTTTAGATTATTATAATATTTTGTTTTTCTGCAGGGTAAAGAAATATTGACAACAAACTTAATCTTTATTATAATTCATTACCCTTATATAAAGGGATTTAAAAAATGGCTATTGAACAGCTGCTTATATTGATAAAACCCGATGGATTAAAAAAATCTCTTACCGGCAATATTTTAACTAAGTTGTCGGAAGCCAAGCTTGTCATAATCGGCGCAAAGGTTGTAAAGGTTACGGATGAGCTTGCCCGGGAACATTATAAACAGCTAAAAGACAAACCTTTTTTTGAGGAACTTGTAAAATATATTCAAGGCAAGCTTCATGGCGAGCAATACCAAAGGGTTCTTGCTTTTGTTTACCAGGGAGAAGACGCTATAAAAAAACTTAGAGATATCGCCGGATCAACTAATCCGGAAGAAGCAGATCCTGTTACTATACGCGGAGCATACGGAAGAATTACTACAAAAGGGATTTATGAAAATGTCATCCATTGTTCTTCTGATTCTGCCGAAGCCGAAAGAGAGATAAAGCTATGGTTTGAACCCCAAGAAATTGTTTCAAACATCTATCCCACCAAAAAAGCAGTCCTAGAAAAATCAGAAAAAATCGTCTGGAGTAAATAATTCAAATAGAAAGGAAAATCAAATGACAGCATATCTTAAGAGCTGGGTACAAGAACAAGCAGAAATAACAAAACCGGACAAAATATATTGGATGAACGGTTCTGAAGAAGAGGCCAGGAGTCTGATTCAGATAGGACTGACAAAAGAAAAAATCGCAGGAAATTTTACTTTTTTTGAATTAAACCACAAAATATTTCCTAATTCTTACTTGCACCGTTCCCACCCAACCGATGTGGCAAGGACAGAACATCTTACGGTGGTCTGCACTCACAAAAAGGAAGATGCCGGACCAAACAACAACTGGCTTGATCCTAATGAGGCAAAATCAAAATTAAAACCCTTATTTGACGGCTGCATGAAAGGAAGAACGATGTATGTTATTCCTTACTTTTTAGGCCATCCCGATTCCCCGTACGCCAAACCTTGTATACAGCTCACAGACTCGGTCTATGTAGCGGTGAGTATGCGAATAATGACGCGCGTCGGAGAAACAGTAATAAAAAAAATCGGCGATTCGGATTCTTTTGTTAAAGGGCTGCATTCTATCGGCGACTTAAATCCCGAAAGGCGATGGATAATGCATTTTCCTGAAGAAAATCTGGTATTGAGCGTCGGTTCAGGTTACGGCGGAAACGCTCTTTTGGGCAAAAAGTGTTTTTCTTTAAGAATCGCCTCGGCGATGGGCCAACGGGAAGGATGGCTAGCCGAACATATGATAATTATCGGAGTGGAATCTCCGGACAAAAAAATTACTTATCTTCTCGCCGCCTTGCCTTCTGCCTGCGGAAAAACAAATTTAGCAATGCTTGATCCGGTTCTTAAAGGATATAAGGTCTGGACAATCGGCGACGATATAGCATGGATAAATGTAGGAAAAGACGGCCGCCTTTATGCGATAAATCCTGAATCCGGCTTTTTCGGCGTGGCTCCGGGAACATCCAACAGCACTAATCCAATTATGATTCAGACCTTAAAAAATAATAAGTTTTATCCGACATTATTTACAAATACCGCGCTTGATTTGGATACTAATTCGCCCTGGTGGGAAGGTCTTAGTGAAGAAAAACCAAAAAATCTTATAGACTGGCAGGGAAACAAATTTGACCCCGCTTCAGATAAACCCGCGGCGCACCCAAACTCCCGTTTCACTACTTCAATATATAATTGTCCCGTGCTTTCAAAAGAATACGACAACCCTTTGGGCGTTCCGATTTCCGGAATAATTTTTGGCGGCAGAAGAAAATCCACTATGCCTTTAGTATATGAAAGCCTTTCCTGGGAACACGGAGTTTTCTCGGCTTCAATAATGGGCTCGGAAACAACTTCAGCCGCTCTCCATCAAGTCGGGGTTGTAAGACGCGACCCAATGGCCATGCTTCCCTTCTGCGGCTATAATATGGGAAAATATTTCAGCCACTGGTTAAGCTTTAAGAAAAAGGTTAAAAGGCTCCCAAAAATATTTATGGTAAACTGGTTCAGGAAAGACGATGCCGGAAAATTTATTTGGCCCGGTTTCCGCGATAATTCGCGCGTAATCAAATGGATGATAGATAGGATTGAAGATAAAGTCCAGCCTGATCAAAATGCTCTCGGCTTCATCCCCAAGAAAAAAGATCTTGATCTTTCAGGGCTTAACTTTGACGACGCTAAATTTTCAGGTTTATTTGAATTAAAAAAAGACGACTGGACAAAGGAGATAGAAGAAATAGAAAAATTCTATTCTACTTTCGGAAACTCTGTCCCTGATGAGCTTTTAAATCAGCTTTCTGCTTTAAAGAAAAAAATATCTATGATATAATTGTTGAAAATAAAATAATATTTTTATAGAATAACTTTACCGGCCAGATTCCCCCCAATCTGGCCGTTTTTTATTTTAAGGAAACTTTTAGTAATCCGTATTTGATATAATTTGCAAAAGAACCTAAATGACTTACCTTAATACCGAATCATTTCATTTAAAAAAGTTATGAATAAATACAATGTAATAGTTATCGGAGCAGGACACGCAGGGTGCGAAGCATCTCTTGCCTGCGCTAGAATGGGCTTAAAGACCCTAATAATAACTATGCAGCTGGATGCAATTGCAAGGATGTCGTGCAATCCTGCCATAGGAGGAATTGCAAAAGGCCAAATTGTTAGGGATATTGATGCGCTTGGCGGCGAAATGGGAAAAATTACGGATATCGCCGGCATTCAGTTCAGGATGCTGAATAAATCCAGGGGCCCTGCGGTATGGTCCCCACGCGCCCAGTGCGACAAAAATCTTTATCACCTTTTGATGAAGGAATCTCTTGAAAAACAAGAAAATCTTGATATCATTCAAGATGAAGCTAAAAGCATTATACTTGAAAATAATAAAATTGCCGGGATTGAAACAAAATCAGGAATTAAAATTATTTCTGATGCAGTAATACTTACAACCGGAACATTTTTAAAAGGCCTAATTCATTTAGGTTTAACGCATTTTGAAGGCGGGCGGTTCGGAGAGGCTCCTTCAAATTATCTTTCCGATTCTCTTTCTAAACTTGGTTTTGAGATAAAAAGATTAAAGACCGGAACTCCGCCCAGGATAAACGGAAAAACAATAGATTTTTCAAAAATGTCGGAACAACCGGGCGACCAGCCCCCGATACCTTTTTCTCATTTCACCGATATAATTGCATTCCAGAAAGAAAAAATACAGCTGCCCTGCTGGCTTACATATACAAACGAAAAAACTCATGAATTTGTACGAAAAGGGCTTGACCGTTCACCTCTTTATACTGGGGTAATCAAAAGCATCGGGCCGAGATATTGCCCTTCAATAGAGGACAAGGTTGTAAGATTTTCTGAACGGGGCCGCCACCAGGTTTTTCTTGAGCCCGAAGGATACAATACTAACGAATATTACGCTAACGGAATATCTACAAGCCTCCCCGATGACATTCAGGAAAACATAGTCCACTCCATAAGCGGGCTTGAAAACGCAAAAATAATGCGTTACGGTTATGCAATTGAGTACGATTTTTGTCCCCCAACCCAGCTGTATAATACGCTTGAAACAAAACTTTTTGAAAATCTTTATTTTGCGGGACAGATAAACGGGACTACGGGTTACGAAGAAGCAGCCGCGCAGGGTTTTATGGCCGGAGTAAATGCCGGGCTAAAAATAAAAGGAAAGGAATCTTTTGTTCTTTCCAGGGACGAATCTTATATCGGAGTTTTAATTGATGACCTTACAACCAAGGGAGTGGACGAACCTTACCGAATGTTTACCTCAAGGTCTGAATATCGTCTTATTTTGCGTTTTGATAATGCTGATTTGAGACTAATGGATTCTGGCCATAAAATAGGCCTTATTTCAGATAAACTTTTCTATAAATTTGAAATCTATAAGGATGCTATAATCAAAAATCTGGCCAGCTCAAAGCTTATTTTGCCTGAAGAAAAAGAAATTACTCCCTGGACAATAAAACAGATCGAGCTTGAAATAGAGATCGAAAAAAAATATTCGGGATATATAAAACGCCAAACGTTCCAGGCAGAAAAAATGAAAAAAATGGAAGAAAAAAGCATACCCGGAAATTTTGACTATAAGTCCGTGCCAAGTCTTCTTACCGAAACCCGCATTAAACTATCAAAAATAAAGCCAAAAACTTTAGGACAGGCTTTAAGGGTCCCAGGCGTTACGCCTGCAGATATAGCTGTTTTGCTTATTTTTCTTGAACGAGAAAAATATTTAAAGTATAAAGAAAAACATTATGAAAAAAAACATTGATCTATACTATTTTACAGGGACAGGAAACACTTTTATTGTCTCAAAAAAGATGAAAGAAGTTTTTGAAAGAAATGGGATAAGCGTAAATTTATATAAAATAGAAAAATCCGATCCTTCAAAAATAAATTTGAAAAATACTATAGGTCTTGCTTTTCCAATAGCAGGTTTTGCGACATTCCCTTTTGTTCTGGATTTTATAAGATTGCTCCCAAATGCAAACGGGACAGAAATATTTGCGGTTGATACTTTTGCAGGAACTTCCGGCGGAATATTCGGCTACATCAAGAAAATACTGACAAAAAAAGGGTATACTTGCATTGGTGCCAAGGGAATTAAAATGCCAAGCAACATATTCTATGTTTACAAAGATGCTATAAATAATAAAATCGTTGAAAAAGGCATAGAAAAAGCAGAAACTTATGCTTCAGATTTAGTTAACGGAAAATCCCGATGGAATCGATTCCCTGTCTTATCTGACATATTTTATTACTTTTCACTGCTTTTATTATCCTCTTGGAAAATAAAAATCGGCCAAAAATATTTCGCTTATAAACTTATAAAAGAAAAATGCACCAAATGCGGAATATGCGCTAAAATTTGTCCCGTGCAAAATATTGAAATGGACGAATATCCCAAATATATGCTTAAATGCCAGTACTGCCTGAGATGCGTTTCTTTTTGTCCGGAAAAAGCTTTGGAAATACCTTTTAATTACAAGAAAATTACTTATAAAGCCGTTGATGTAAAGGAGATATTAGAATAATGGACACTCCAACTATTCTTGGACTTGTTGCGGGAGCTATAACTTCATTTTCTTTTTTGCCGCAGGTTATTAAAACCATAAAAACAAAATCAACCCACGATGTATCAATAGAGATGTTCGGCATACTTTCGTTCGGCATTCTTTTATGGATAATCTATGGTTTTTTTGTTAGATCTCTGCCGGTAGTTTTAGCAAACTCTGTCAGCTTTGTTCTGGTATTCACTATGGTAATTTTAAAACTCAAATATAAATAGAGAATAAACAATGAAAGAAAACGTTTGGAACACTTTTAAAACCTTTGTCTGCAATAATTTCAACGTTTCGCTTTCTGAAAATCAGATAAACTTATTTAAGATATATCTTTCAGAACTTAAAATATGGAACCAGAAATTTAATTTAGTGTCGTTTAAAAATGACGAAGAAATAATTTTCCGCCATTTTGCCGATTCTTTGGCCGCTTTAAAAATTATTTCTAAATTTAGAAAACAAAAGTTAGACATGGCTGATATAGGTACCGGAGCAGGATTCCCCGGAATACCTATAAAAATCGCAATTCCTGAAATGCATTTAAAGCTCATTGAATCAATAACAAAAAAATGCTCATTTTTGGAGAATTTAAAAGCGAAACTTCTTCTTTCAGACACGGAAATAATAAATGACAGAGCGGAAAATATAGGTCAAGACAAAAAATATCGCGAAAAATCTGATTTTGTTGTTTCAAGAGCGTTGTCAAAGTTTTCCCCAAACCTGGAAATGGCATTGCCTTTAACAAAGGTGGGCGGCCATTGCCTAATTTTCAAGACTGAATCGTCAGCTTTCGGAAAAGACGGAATAAACTCCGTAGAAAAAGCTTATAATGTACTTGGAGGAGAATTTATTGAACATTTTTGTTACAATCTCCCGGATCAGGATTTAACTTACTGTATTCTTGTATTTGAAAAAATAAAAAACAGCCCGAAAGAATTCCCGAGAAAAGTCGGAATACCTGGAAAAAAACCGCTTTAGATAGGAAAAAATCGTTAAAGGTTAAAAAGTTTTGAAAGTTAATAAAAGTTTAAAAGAAAAAACCTAAATATGCAGAAAATAACGGTTAGAACTAAAAAAAGAAATGAATTTATTGACATTACGTCAGAAATTCAATCAATAATTTCAAAAAGCAAAATTGAAAACGGCGTTTGCCTTGTTTTTGTTCCTCATACAACTGCGGGGATCACAATAAATGAAAATGCTGACCCTGATGTTACCTCCGATATTATGTCAGCCTTAGAAAAAATTGTTCCTTTAAAAGGGAACTACTCGCACAGCGAGGGAAATTCTGATGCGCATACAAAAGCAAGCATAATGGGGTCTTCAGTATCTGTAATTATTGACAAAGGCAGTTTGATGCTGGGAACTTGGCAGGGAATATATTTCGCTGAGTTTGACGGTCCGCGTGCAAGAGAAATTTGGATACATACCGTTACCACCGCGTAGGTGGTAATGGTCAATCCAGCATTAGATTTTTAATTTTTTGAAGTTCCCGCTGATAATCGGTCCTCTCTTCTACAAAAATTTTATACTCTTTAGGGCTTATATCAATTAAATTGCTAAAATTACAGATTAAATTATCTTTGTCAACTAGGCTGAGATATTCTTTATAAGATGAAGATTCCCAAAGCTCGGCAGCGTCAACAAGTCCTGATGTTACAGGATTTAAATGCATATATCTTGTAAGATGGAGCAAATATTCATTAGTTTCAACTAATACATTTTTAAATCTGCTTTCCCAAAGCGGTCCCTTTCTTTGATGTTTTGTATTAAAAAATCTAGTATAGCTATTTAAAATATTATTCATAAAAATCGATATTCCGCTTTTTTTCCTTTGTTTAAGGACTAAGTGCAAATGCGGCGGCATAATACAATAAGCTACGATATCAATGAGATTTTCTTTTTCACTGTGCAACTGCTGAAAATCAATTTTATTTTTCTTTATTAATTTATTGAATCTTGAAAATCTAATATTTGGCTCCGCTTTCTTATAATACTGCAATAGCTGAATAATTCTTGAATGATCTGCTTCGCTATTGAAGATCTTAAAACCTGCAATGCTTCTCGAAAATACATGGTAAATTTGGTCAGTGACTAACAAATCCTTTCTCATTCATCCCTCATCAAACCAACCGTTACCACCTACGCGGTGGTAACGGTATATTTATTTTATGATTGATATTTCATTTAGAGGTTTCCGCGGAGTTGCGTCAGGAATTTCTGCAGGATATCCTAAAGTTAAAAGACACTCAACTTTCCAGCTTGAAGGTAAATTCAACATTTTTAAAATTTGTTTGCCGTTAAACCAGCCTATGTAACAAGTACCCAAGCCCAATTCAACAGCTTTCAGCGCCATATGTTCCATGCAAATTCCTATATCAATCAGATGATACTGAACGCCTTGAACCCTTTCCGCCATAGTGTGAGTAAAAAAACTTAAATCCGAGCACACAACAACAATTACTGGCGCGGTTTTTGCCCATGAATTAGGAACAACAAAACCCCCAAGTCCTTTGGCGATTAATTCGTCTTTAAGTTTTTTGTCTTTCACTACCACTATACGCCAGGGTTGAGCATTACAGGCTGAAGGAGCCATGCGCGCAGACTCTATCAGCGACTCTATTTTTTCTTTTTCAACTTCTCTTTCAAGATATTTCCTTATGCTTCTTCTTTTGTTAATGAGTTCGCTTAAAGATTCCATTTTTATTCCTTTGCAATGTGAAATTTAAATTCAATTATATCCCCATCCTTTACAATATAGTCCCTTCCTTCAATATGCACAAGCCCCGCATCCTTAACGGCATTATGAGATCCGAGTTTTTTAAAATCATCAAAATGCATTACCTCAGCTTTTATAAAACCTTTCTCAAAATCAGTATGAATTTTTCCTGCAGCCTGAGGAGCATGAGTATCTTTTTCAACAGTCCAGGCGTGACATTCTTCTCTAATAACCGTGTAAAAAGTCAGCAAATTCAGCAGAGAATAACTTGAATGAATTAACCTGTTAAGCCCTGATTCTTCTAATCCAAAATCCTTCAAAAAAGAAAGCTGATCGCTTTCGTTAAGTTCCTGAAGCTCATCTTCCATTTTGGCGCTAATCGGAACTGCTTCTCCGCCTTTTTCTTTTGCAAGTTGCGTTATTTTATCAAAAAAGTTATTCTTCATTGCGGGAAAAAATGTTTCATCAACATTGCATACGTAAAGTATTGGTTTTGCGGTCAATAAAAAATATTCCTTAAAAAATTCCTTTTCCTCTTCCTTAACCGCAAAAGTTCTTGCAGGATTTCCGGATTCAAGATGTTTGTCTAGCCTTTTTGCGAATTCATCCTCTACTAAAATTTTATGATCGCCCGATTTCACGCTTCTATTCAGTTTTTCAAGCCTTGTTTGTATGGTTTCCAAATCGGCTAAAATAAGCTCAGTGCTTATAATTTCAATATCGCGCAACGGATCAATCTGTCCCATTATGTGAGATACATTTTTGTCTTCAAAACATCTAACAACCTCAACAATTGCCTCGCACTCTCTAATATTTCCTAAAAACTTATTTCCCAGCCCTTCCCCCTTTGACGCGCCTTTAACCAGTCCTGCAATATCAAAAAACTCAACAGCCGCATTAACTTTTTTCTTTTGAAAAAGATCAGCCAAAAAAGCCAGCCTTTTATCCGGAATCGCAACGATGCCGACATTGGGCTCAATGGTTGTAAAAGGATAATTTGCTATTAACGCTTTACCCTTTGTAAGAGCGTTGAACAAAGTGGATTTACCGACATTCGGAAGGCCTGCTATTCCAAGTTTCATTTGTTATTCCCTAAACTGACTTTTTTCCAATAGAGGTATGCCGCCAAACCAATCAAACCGCCGATTGAATCTATCATCACATCGGCTAAAGAAGGGCCTCTGGTAACAACAAAATATTGGTGAAACTCGTCCGAAAATGCATAAAGAATTGAAAAAATTCCGGAAATAAAATAAACAGAAATGTCTTTCAAATCCGGATAAGTGCGGGCTACGGCTCTTCTTAAAAGCAAAAATAGTATTGCGTACTCAGTTATATGAGCTGCTTTTCTTAATATTAAATCCCAAAATCCGAATTCCGTTTTAAGATTCGGAATACTTGAAAAGAAAAATATGACTGAACACCATATTAAGACGGGAACCCATAAAGAAAAATACTTTTTATACATTATTTTAACCAGATTACACAGATAACAGTAGGATTACAGAGATTATAAATTATACTAATCACTGCAATCTCTTTTATAATCATCGCAATCAAAGGTACAAAGACTTTTATGTCCCTTATTTATTTTTTGCTCCAGGTTTTTAAGAAATTTTCAAGCGAACGGTCATAAGTTTTTTCGGCATCTTTAGTAAAAAAGCATGCTGGCAGTTCTTTTGAACTAAACCAGTGGTATTCAATACACTCGCAGCAAATTCCTTTTCTCGGACAGGATTCGTAAGTACAATTACACTTCTTTTTATTTTTTTCTTTTGAACAATTTTTCTCAGCCATAAAAACGCCTCTTGAAAAGATGTTCTGATTGTATATTTTTATCATTGAATTTTCAACCCAGATTTTTCAACAAAAAAATCTGCACGGAGTGCCGCACCATTAAAAAGTATTTAAAAATGAAGTGCTTTAAATAAGAAGCCGATAGAAATCGTGCATATATTTTCTTTGAACACTCAAAAAATGGTACGGGGTTAGCCCAGCACGTTGAAAACATGCTGTCCCTTCGGGACAAATATTCCAAAGAAAAACCCGCCATTGTCTTATGCAATGCGGGCTAATTTCCTAATCTTATAAGCCTTTTACTGGCAACTGGTCACTGATGACTGGTAACTGTTTAGGGCGTACCGGCGTATTTTCTGATCCATTCAGCAGCAGCTTCTTCCCGGGTTAAATCTCTGCCTTCTTCTTTCTTAACCTGACGCCTATAGTTTTCAATATGAAAAAGCTGTTCAAGTAAGCGTATACCGAACTTTGCTTCCGGTTCATGGAATTCAACGCCAACGTTATAACTGTTTCTATTTCTTTTGCACCAAACAACCTTTCCTTCAACTTCAGGAGCATTTTCAAGCGTTATAGCTCTAACTTTTAGTTCGGTTCCTGGTTCAAAATACATGCTGGACCTAAAGGACATTCCGCCTAAACTTATATTGTTCATGGACTCGTTTCTGAATGTGTTGGAGTCTCCGAAGCGAACCTTTATCGGCAGTTCCCCCTCGTGCCTATCAAACATCCTTTCTTCTCTGCTTTTTGCTTTTTTTGGCATATTTTTCTCCACGCCCATTTTCTATGGGCACGCTTCGCCGAATCGAGGCGAGCGATGTCTCGCCTCTCTTGTCCGCTCCAAAGGAGCGAGACAGACCAGGCGGACCCGATTTAAATAGAAAAGCGAATAACTTCTTCGCTTGATTTTACAATAAAATATAAGCTCTAGTCAATAATAAGATTTTAAATAAAAAGTTTTGTCACTTTTTGTGCACAAATTCAAATTTTCCTATTTTTACAATATCTCCCTCTTCTATTCCTTTTTCTTCTAAAGCTTTTTCAACACCCATCTTCTTTAAAATATTTTGGAACCTTCTCAACGCTTCCTCTTCTTTAAAAACAGTCATCTCTGCAAGTTTCTTTACTTTAGATCCTTCAATGTGAAAAATATCATCTCTTTTAGCAATTATAAAATCAGGCTCATAAACATATTTTCTTACGGATTCCGCAACAATCTCTTCTTCTTTTACGGGAGTGTTCAATGTTTTTACTATTTCTTTCAAAAGATCCTTAATTCCTTCGCCGGTAGCGCAAGAAATGGGAAATATTTTTTTCCCTTTAACATGCTTCTTAAACTCTGCCAATTTTTTTTGAGAATTCGTCAAATCCGGCTATAGCAAAACTTTTTTCGTTAAACCTTGCCACACCTAAGTTCGGAGTTAAAGTTGTAAACGGATAATCGGCAATTTTAGGGCGCGCCGCGCTTACCATGGAAAGAAAAGTTGATTTGCCTGCATTAGGAAACCCGGTTATCCCGACATCGGCAATAAGCATAAGCTCAAGGTTAATTTGTATGCTTTCGCCGGGCTCGCCTTTTTCTGCTACGCGCGGAGCAGTATGCTTATGGGTTTTGAAAGAAGCATTTCCTCTGCCTCCTCTTCCGCCTTTAGCGATTAAAACTTTTTGCCAGCTTTCTTTCAGGTCAGCAAAAAGTTCATTATTTTTATAAACAACGGTCCCGACTGGAACCTTTATTACTAGATCTTCAGCGCCTTTTCCGTACTTATTTGCGCTTCCCCCGGCTAGGCCGTCTTTTGCCTTCTGGTGCGGTTTGTAAGCCAAGTCCAAAAGCGTGGTAAGATGCGGGTCAGCTTCAAAATAAATATCCCCGCCCTTCCCGCCGTTTCCTCCGTCAGGGCCGCCCATAGGAACATATTTTTCCCTTCTAAAAGAAATACAGCCTGCGCCACCGCGCCCGGCTGTAACAAAAATACGAGCTTTATCTATGAACATAAATTATTTAAATCAAAAATCAAATATCAAAAGTCAAAATGGCAAATCAAAATTTAAAAAGCCTTTGTCGTATATTTAATTTTAAATTTTTGATATTTTACTTTACTGTTAATGGGACAACGCTTATAAAACTTCTTTCGCCTGATCTTCTTTCAAATTTAACCAAGCCGGAAATTTTCGCAAAGATTGTATGGTCGGAACCCATCCCAACATTTTTTCCCGGGTGAAATTTCGTTCCTCGCTGACGCACAATAATTGAACCGGCAGATATTTTTTGTTCGCCAAACACCTTTACTCCAAGCCGTTGGCCGGCTGAATCGCGGCCGTTCGTTGATGAACCTTGTGATTTTACATGTGCCATCGTATTTTCCCCTTACTGCGTCCACGAGTTCACGAGTTGACAAGTTCATAAGTTAAAACATTTAAGTCTAGCCAGACTTACAAGTTTTTTCTAATTACTCATCACTCATTACTGTCTCTATACTTTTATCTTTTTTATTTCCAATTCGGTCACATACTGCCTATGCCCAATGGTTTTTTTGTAACCTTTTTTTGACCTTTTCTTGAAAACAATTATTTTCGGAGCACGCTTTTGGGCAAGGACTTTTGCAACTACGCTAGCCCCTTCAACAACAGGCCTTCCTATGCTTACTTTATCTTTGCTTCCTATAAGCAGTACTTTGTCTAAAACAACTTCTTCGCCTGTTTTAGCAGGAAGTTTTTCAACTAATATTTTATTACCTTCTTCAACTTTATACTGTTTTCCGCCAGTTTGAACTACCGCATACATTGACTTGCTCCTTTTTAAAGAGGTATAATATACAACAATTTTTTGAAAAAGTCAACGTAAAAGTGATAAGTGTTAAGAGGTAAGGATTAAGCAAAAGCTTTTAACTTACCACTTACAGCTTACCCCTTACCACTGATTCTGGAGTGTCTATGTGGTTATCACAAAGAGCGCAAAACATCAAACCGTCGCCTACCTTAGCTATTGATTCCAAAGCTAAAGCCTTAAAAGCTCAAGGCGTAAACGTAATCAACTTCGGCGCCGGCGAACCCGATTTTGATACCCCCGCTAACATAAAAGAAGCCGCACAAAAAGCTATTTCAGAAGGTTTTACAAAATATTGTCCTGTCGGCGGTACCCCGGATTTAAAACAAGCAATTATAGATAAATTCAAAAAAGACAACAATTTAGATTATACTCCCGAAGAAATTATAGTTTCCTGCGGGGCAAAACATTCTCTTTATAACCTTTTTCAGTCTATTTTGGAAAAAGGCAATGAAGTATTAATCCCTGCACCTTACTGGGTTTCTTATCCCGATATGGTTGCCTTAGCAGGCGCAAAATCAAAATTTATTAAAACAAAAGAATCTTCGGGATTCAAAATCTCACCTGAACAGTTAAAAAAAGCTATCGGCAAGAAAACAAAAGCTCTTATTATTAATTCTCCTTCCAATCCTACAGGCGGAGCTTATACAAAAGAAGAATTAAAAGCTATCGGAGAAATATGCGTTGAAAATAAAATACTGGTTATTTCAGATGAAATCTACGAAAAACTTATATACAACAACTTCCAGACATCTTCTATTGCAAGTGTCTCTCCTGAAATTAAGGCATTGACAATTGTTGTTAATGGCGTATCAAAATCCTACGCGATGACAGGCTGGCGCATAGGTTATACGGCAGGCCAAAAAGAGATTATTTCGGCTATGACAAATATACAAAGCCAGTCTACTTCAAATCCTACGTCTATTGCATTAAAGGCAACTGTTGAAGCTCTTAAAGGCCCTCAGGACTCGGTAGAAAAAATGAGGCAGGAATTTGAGAAAAGAAGAAATTATATAGTTGATCGGCTAAACAGCATTAAAGGAATAAAATGTTTTAAACCTCAAGGAGCTTTTTATGTTTTTCCAAATATTAAAAAGCTTTTAGGGAAAAGCTACGGGGGCAAACAAGTTAATACAGATTCAGAACTTGCTGAATACCTGCTTGAAAATGCAAAAATTGCCGTAGTCCCTGGCGAACCTTTCGGAACACCGGGATACATAAGATTATCTTATGCTACATCTATGGAAAATATTGAACAGGGTTTGAATAGGTTTGAAGAAGCTATTAAGTAGTTAAGTAGGGACAGCGCCTACTTATTGACAGCATAATTTCTTAAGGTAATGGTGTCAGGCTTTACTTGCTTTACTTATTCTCGTTTTTAACTTTGGTAATGTAACACTCTGAACAGTTAATAAAACCTGCTATATCTTTCCCCTTATAACCGCTTTCAACTGCCTTCATTATGAACAATGCTCTTGATTTCGTAACATCACCGGTCCGGACACCATTTACTATGGCATCCGCTTTTATATTGTTTTCTCTGACAACTTTATCTAATATATCCTTCAAGGAAGATTTTAAATCTATTCTTGCCTCGGGAAGCCTATTTGCTACTAAATCCTCATGTTTAATCGTTAAATCCTCAATAAACCTATCACTTCCCACATACGGCATTTTTTCTTCAGGGTAGTAATCCTTTCTCTTTCCCATCTGACTACCATCTCTTACGAACTCAGCATATTTCATTACTGCTTGCTTGAAATTGGTGCTTAACATTCCCAATACTTCTTTGATATCTAATAATTTATTATTTTCTTCGAAATATCCTTTGTGCCCGCTCCAGATCCAATCACTCGGTTTATTTACAAGCTTTGCTCTAAAAGGGTTCAGATGTATATATCTAACCAACTCTAATAAATAATTATCCTTCTCACAAATTATTGATTTGCATCGCCCCTGAAACAAATGCCCTATTTTCCTGTACTTTTTATTGTAATATTTCGCGTAGGAGGTTAACAATCTCTGCATGATTATAGAAGTACTTATGCTTTTAACTTCCATAAGTAGGTGGAAATGGTTCGGCATCAAACAATATGCGAACAATTTAAACGATGTTTTTTCTTTTAATCCCTGGAGTTTTTCTATAAATGCAGAGTAATCGTCTTTATCCTTAAAGATTTCTTTGCGGTTATTCCCTCGCGCTATTATGTGGTACAACCCGCCGCCAATATGCAGTCTTGGTTTTCTTCCCATATTCTAATCTTATCACATCATTTTCAACAAGTAAAGCAAGTAAAGCCTGACACGGATTGACACGGATTTTTCGGATTTCCTTTTATTCTATATAAATGTATCCGCCATAAATTGTTGTAAGAGGATTTGTTGTCCAAGTCGGCTGAATACCTTTAATTTCAATATAATCTCCAACAGCAACGGCAATACTCAGCCCAGTATTACTGAAAACTCTCTCATTGGCAGAAACACCACGGGTTTGTATAAGTGTATCAGTAGTGTTATTTAAACGAATATACAAAGACCAGGCTTCGGCACTTCCTGCTGTTCCTGAATAGACATAAATTTCAGCAATTTTAATAGTTCCTGCCTTTCTTATATAAACTTTGCTAATATTTGCTGTTACAGTTGGAGCTTTTGGTAAAGTTCCAAAATAAACTGTTGCCGCATCTGCTGGACTTGAAGTCAATGCTTGGACATTTATGCAATATCCCTTTGTTGAAACAATAACAGAATTAAGATCGATTCTCAAAGTCCCGGTTGCAATCCCTATATTCGTATCTGCGGTTGTTCTGTTATTAGTCTCAGCAGTTAAGTCC
>JAPLKN010000146.1 GCA_026388075.1 Elusimicrobiota bacterium | reverse complement strand
GAAGAAATGGTAAATTTGGTTCCGTACAAAAAAGATCCAAATAAAGAAGACGCTCTTAAAAAACTTAAATTTCTTGTGCCCGGATTGACGAAAACAATGAGTAAAGAGTTCGAAGAGGAGATAAATTCGATTCCGGAATATATTAAAAATCATTGTGAAATGATTATGCATGGAATAATTAATATCGGAGGTCTGCAGAAAAAGAAGACAAGAAGAACCAAAGAAGGAACAGTGCTTACTACTGTGGTGCCTACTCCAGAAGAAGAGTTTGAAACTGAAATGGATGCATTAATGAAAAAAATAGAATCCGGAGAGCTTAAAGGCGATGAAATTATTGCGGAAAATATAGTAAATGTTATGTATTCAAGCCTTGTAGGAGCCGAATCGCCTAAAAGAATATTAGAAATTACTTTTAATTATGTAACCAAAAAGAACAATCCAAATTTGACAAATCTCTTCACAGGTTCAGTTTACAAAATATTTTTTGAAAAAGTTATTGTAGCAGAATATTATAAATATCCGCGCATATATAATCAAAAATATTTAGGATGTTATGAAATATTTGATGGTATTATTAAAGCTAATACAGATATAGAATTCAAGAAAGAAGACGCATGGCAGTTTTTAGAATTCAAGAAAGAATATGCATGGCAGTTTTATAGAGTGACTAGCAAGTGGATAAAAGACGTTAAACTAGATATTACTGATTACTTGGAAAGAGTAGAAAAATATTTGCTTTCATTTGAAAGACCTGTTTCAGAAATAGAGCAAATAAATGAAATAATATCTTTCATAAGGAAACAAGAGGACGAAAACATTGGAGAGAATTTAGTTCAAGACAAATCCCCAGCCCTTAACAAAGATGCCATCATCCCTTCAAAAAATGATGTAATTAAAAAATCAGGTACTAGTAAAACTTCTGCCGATCCAGATAGCGTGGCAGGCACAAAAACTGCGGTGAAGAGTCTTGAAATTAGCGTAAGAGCTATTCTTAAAGAGGCAGAGCCGTTAAAAGGCGACGAGCTTGTTGAAAAGATTTATTCCGCTTTGGATATCTTGGAACTTTTTAAAACCGAAGGCAAAGTGGGAGAAACCGCAGATGCGACAACAAAAAGAATAAAAGAAATCTATATTAAACCTCTAATTGAAAATCCACAGGATTCGGAAGTGTTTGCGGAATCCATAAAAGGGCTTTTTGATTTAGCTGAAAATACGCTGAAGCAACCGGAACGCAAAGAGCTTGTAGGCCTGATATTGGAATATTTAACCGAAAAAGCCAATAGAAAAAACCTTCTTGATGCCTTTAACACAATACATGAAAAATTCTCTAAATACCCAAAAGTAAAAGGCAATCCGGTCATAGACGCTAAAGATTTAGAACCTTTTTTAAAACAAGGCTCATTCCTTGGCGTTTTAGATGCTTTGAGCCAGATATTTACCCTTAAATATTTGATACCAAAAGGATTTAATCCGGATATTGCAAGAACGATTGCTGTTCTTATTAAAGTACAATTATTTGATAAATTTAACACAAGTATTGAAGACTATTTGAATAAGCTAAGTGTTGAAAAACTTTCTTCTCTTGGCTTACAAAGATTCAATGGAAAATTTATAGTTTCTGTAGTTCCTGGCGATCTTTTGGAAGGATATCTTGTAAGGGTTCGTGATGACGCGCCAAATCAGTTAAAAATTGAAATTGCCGAATCAGTTTTTATATTCGGGATAAAAAGAGCTCCGGCTGAAGCTCAAGAAATGCTTTTAGAAATAGTTGCTGATTACGCGCTAGCAAAATATGAAAATGATATCAAACATCCCGGAACAGCGTTCCTGACTTTTTCTGAATTTGCATCCAATCACCCGAAATACAAAGAATATGCTGAGAATAATTTTTCTGACGAAATAATTAAAAGTTTAGATAACGTAATAAAACCTTTGCAAGAAAGGCGAGAAAACATTTCTAAAACATTTTCAGACTGGAAAAAGGATACGGATGAAGTACTAAATGAAATTGAGGCTTTCCTTACTAGACTTGAAGAGCTATACAAAAAACTTAGAGGGGTAGCTGTGTTAGTTACGGAGGACCAAAGTTATTCGCTTATGCTGCGTCTTTTTGAAGGGATTCATCATGTTGTTGGCCTTCCTCACCCATTTTTAAAAGAATATTCTAATCCGGCTCAAGAACAAAGGGCTATAAAATTAAAAGAAAGGCTTGGGAAGTTATGGACAAGGCTAGGCGAGCTAATGGAACAAAGACAGCAGCAGAAAGTAATTTGGCTTATTTCTAAAGGAAGTTCCATGGAGAAATTTGCTCCAAAAAAATTGTCCCATGTAATATTCAATTCAAAAAGCAACGCTGAAGTAGAGACATTTAGTAATGAAGATTCAGGCCCTTACGATGATGAAATCTGGCCGCCTTATCTTAGTACCGGTCGGTTGAAAATACTTCTAGAGAGTTTCCAGCTCAAGCTTGGGGACGACGGCCAAATTGCTCTGCCGTCATCCGGAATCGGCAAATTAACACCTAAAATACTTACAAGACTGTATGAAAAAGCTAAAGCAAATGATCCGATTGAAAGGCTTAACTATTGGGTGAAGTTAGAAAATAAACTAATATCAAAAGATCAGTATTTGTATGAGTTGGCAAAAGAGCTTAAAGAATACGATGTTGACAATAGAGACTCAGATAAGTCTTTTTCCGAATTTAGTGAATTCAAAAAAGATATTATTCAAGCATTAACCGTTTTTACTTTTAAAGAAAACTGGGCAGCAAAACGCGCTAAAGCCCTTGATATGAGCGCAAAAGGGTGGGGCGGTCAAATAAAGTATATAAAAGATAAACTGCAGATAAGCGATGATTCAATGCCGTCCGAATTTGCGATGCGGTTAATTTCTTTAAATATTCCTCTTGATATTTTGAAGCAAGTTGTTGATGGAGATATTCGTCCGGGCGAACTTTACAGGCCTATAGGAAAAGAATTTCAGGATAGAGGCGCTATAAGGACATTCGCGGTGGCAGGCGGAACAGTTACAAAGTGGGAGAACAGCACTGAACTAGCCAATGAAAAGGGGTGGCTTAACGATTTTGAAATTAAGAGCAGGCATAAGCCGAGGTCCTTGGCTGTTTATTACGACAAAAAAGAAAAATCTAGCACGGGTCTTGCATTTTTATTAGAACATGTTGGAAAAATAAAGAATGGAAAACTTGCTATAGTCTTAAGCCCGTTCACTTTTGATGAAATGATGACTGATATATGGGAAAATATTCAAAGAAACGGAAAGCCAATAAATCTTCAGCCAATTCTTAAAAACAGCGGTTTTGCCCTTCTTCCCGGCAGAGTAAATAAAGAAACGGGATTCATTAATTTCTTCGGGTCAAAAGCTGAAGTACCTTTAGGGCACGGTAATGTTAGGGGTTGGAGTCTGGATATTATTACTGAGGCTCTGAAGCAGGGCGTTATATTTGATGTAACGCGTTCTGCGGATAATCCGTTTGCTCAGCAAGATTCGCTTCAAATCCTTGAAATTATCGGGCGAATGTCTAAAGAAAACTTGGCACATGTTGCGGTAGGGGAGTGGAGAAAGATCGGTAAAAAAGGCGGTGTATTTTTAAAGCTTGGCGGGGTGAATAATGTAAACGACACGAATATTTCAAAAGAAGAAAACAGCAGGGGCTTCATGCCTGACCGTGACGGAAGTATTTTTTCGTGTTTTGTTAATGTTATAAATAACGCAGCTTTGCTTTATGCTATCAGCGAAGGGATAAAAGTAGATGGTGATACGTTAATAACTTGGAAACAAGTAGAAGATATAACAACAGGAAATGCTAAAGAACTTGATGCATTAAAAAATAGACTAGAAAAACTTACGGAAAATGATATGACAAAGATTACGCTAAATTTTGATAAGCTTTTGCCTAAAGAGTTTATAGATAAGCGCGAAGATGGTATAGGGATACAGTGGGAACAAATCAGCGGAATGCTGCATGGATATATTCCCCAGGCAATAAGAGCAAGGCAGGGAAGGGAAAGCATTGCTAAGTCCAAAAAGCTGAACCTGGCTTATGTTGCTGAAAGTCTAAACGAGTATCTGGTTTTAAAAGAAAAAGACATGGCCTATGATTTTCCGCTTTTCAAAGAAGCGATATACTGGACCCAGATTATAAATGATAGGGAAACAGTCTGGGGAATAATGAATCAGATAAAATCAGTAACCCTACTGCAAAACATACCGTTACTTATTACGCCTGCAAGAATGAAAGCAGTTATCGCGGGTTTAAAAGCCGATTTAAAAGCTGATCCGCTCAAGAAAAAAATGGAACGTTATGAAAAATATGCTAAAGAAAAAGCAAAAGACTGTGGGGTTTCTTTGGATAATGTTATGGAAATAAAAGATGTGCCGGATTTATTTTACAATCAAATTGTTCAAGACGAAATAAAAATTATTGAAACTGTAAACCAAAAGGAAACGGGGGTAAATTTTGAAATTTCGATTAGACAATTTATGTATTTAGTTGTTTCTGAAGTTTTCCGGCAGGCAGCGCAGGAAGAAGACATCACTAATTTTAATACATATATTTCAAAATTTCCGGCTAATGTGCAGGCTAAAGTTAATAAAGTAACGAGATGGATTAGTAATAGTAGCGGTAGAATCATTGGGGAAATATCCGAACTTCTTTTAAATAGCCTTAAGGCCATTTCAGATAATCTAGAGAATTCTCCTTCACTTTTTAAAACTGCAGGAGATATTGCTGAGAGTGTTTTGCCCCGCATTACTAAATTGCTTCTAAAAGCAGTGAATGTTTTAAGCCTAAAAATAGATTCAGTGCCGTTAATAGAAGAATTGTTTTCAAGCATAGAAATAGAGAAGCAAAAAATGAAAGCTTGGGATTTAGGCGATTCCATGCTTGTTACCCGCGATAGCATTATTGCCCGTGCCGAAACATTTTGTAAAACATATTCTGGGGATCAACGAGAAGATATTCGTAAATGGCTTTTTAGCAAAGAACAAGAAAATATTAAACCGGAAACGGTCAAGAATAAAAAAGAATTTCTTGATCTGTATAATGACGATACTTTTATGATTCAAATCAGAGAAAATCTGCGGAAAATAATCGAAGAAAAATACAAGAAATTATCTAACAGAAACATTCTGGAATTGTTTTATGATGACAAAATCTATGGAAATAAAGTTCGGGAAATCTTATGGAAAATAGTCGGAAAAAAACAAGAAGATATATCTAAGGAAAAATTATTGGAATTATGGGATAAAGAAAAATTTCTAGATAAATATCGGGACGATCGGCTGATAGAGGTAATTCCAGCGGAAGAAATCAAAAAGAAAATGTTAGAAGATGAATTTGCGGTAATATTTGCTTGGGTTGCACTTGATTGGGCTCCCGATATGGAAAATATTAATGACGGAGGTTGGCTAAGGAGTCATTTGCCTGAACTGCGAGAAGAGGTAGGGAAAAAGAGAGATTGGATTAACGAAACAAATACAAAAAACGCAGATTCAATTGCAAATATTATTAAAGCAGTACTTCAATCTTTAGGGCTCCAAAATAATAAAGGATTAGTGGAAGAAGCGGATTGGATAGCTAGATCTTTAATGAGCGATATTGAAAAATTCTTTCATAAAGCAGTTAACCTTGATGGTTTACGGAATGTAAACAAAGCTCTTCTTATGCAAACGGGCAGAAGTGATGAGATTGAAGATAATTTTAAAAATAGGATAAATTCCTTATTAAAGATGGTGGTTTCCGGAAGTTTAAATAAGGAAGCTCTTCCACTGGAAGTGGCAAATCTTATGCACGAAAGTTATCGAACTTTTCGAAAAAATCTTTTAGAACCGGAAGATGCGCTGCAAAAAATATTTGAAATATCCTCAAGATTTGCGGAGAAAAATTCTGAATTTGAAAAAATCCTTATTAATAATCCTGTTTACAAATTATTTTTTAACTTATTATTATCTGATACTGCCTATAAAGCTGACATTAAATTGGGCGATTTTGATTTTATCACTGATATTTTTGAAAAAATCATAAGTTCAAATGTTGGTTTAAATAGTCTAAATCGAAAATTAGAATTTGCCGTACAATTATTTCAAATAAATATTCCGATTTTTCAGCAAATGCAAATGACTGAGGATGTTTGTCTGGGTTGCTTGGGCTTGGACAAATTTTTGAGTAAGAAAATAGAAAATAGTAATTCATCCGAAGAGGTAAAAAAGCAGCAAAAATATGAAAAAAACGAAATAATTAGATGCTTAATTGAGCAATTAGAATTCGGTGAGGGAATTTTGGTACGAAATTCTTCTTTTGATTTGGCACTTAAATGCATTAACGGGGAAGAAGGCAGCGAAATAATCTTCACGGGGGATTATGCGAAAGCTTTTATTGAAATCCTAAAAGAAGAAGAGATTAGCGAAGAAATCCAAAATAAGCTTGGCGCTGAAGAAGGAAACATTATTATAAAAGCTGAAGATGCTGTCTTCTTAGCTGCAAACTTTGCAAAAAAATACAATCTTGAATTAATGGATAAAAAAGTAGATGCTGAAAAAAGAAAAATAGAATTTGTCGCAATTTTTGCAGCAATATATGTTGCGCCGTTTTCTGCAGATGAGACTCAATTATTCTTGAAAGGAGAGAAAGCGGTTAAAAGCGAGCATATTATTGATGTGCTTGATATTGTTAATAAGGCTTGTGGTGGACAGTTAGAATTATATAAGTCTTTAATGGATGTAGCCACAAAAGCTGTTTCTGTCTTTGAAGAAGGTTTAAAATTCGTCCTTGGTACAAAACAAGAAGATAAAGAAAAAGTTTCAATTATAAGCTTGCAGAAAAAGCATCATGAGTGGAATAAAAAGATTCTAGTCAAAAATTGGGACCAAATTCGTAAAAGCATTGAAAATAATTTACCTCCTTTTTCAGGATTAGCTGTTTTGTCCTTGCAAAGAAGCCAGCAAGATATTAAAAATGATATTATTCAAGGAGTATTTGATAAGTATTGGGAGAATATTTTTGGCGAACAAAAACCGCTTGATGTTAACAGTCTTTCTGAGATATGGAATGAATGCAAAAATAAAGGATTATCTGATGGATACAGCATAGCAGTTTTGTTCGGGATAATCAGCGGACATATAGACGGGAAACCAGAAATGCTTGACCGATTTCTTTCGGAAATATTCAAGAAAATCAAAAAGCCTGAACAAATGAAAGAATTTATTAGAGATCTGATTAATGGGCTTGATTACACAAACGTCAAATTCGCGAAAATTGATTTGGAAAAAATGCCTGATATGCTCACGATACTTGAAAAAGATATTATCAATCTAGCAGAAAAGCGCAAAAATAAAAAATTGGTTAGTGGCGCAATAGAATCTTTAATAGAAAATGCAAAATATAACAATTTCAATCCTGAAAAAGCCGCGCAGATGGTTGAAGATATTGAAAGAACTATTATTGATAAGAAAATAAGAGGGTTATATGGTAATTTGGGGAAGGGAAATACCTTGCCAGTTTTGAAATCCTCTCTTAAAGTTGTTTTAGATTGTTTCCGAGATAAAAAGACAATTACTCTTCCGATAGAGTATTTGAGGGCATTTTTTGAAATATTGAAAAAAGACGGGGTAAATAAAGGTATTCTTTTGGATAGCAAATATATCTTAATAAAATCTGATTGTGCAGCTGAACTTGCTAAAAACTTTGCAAAGCAAAACGGGCTTGATTTGACGGACGAAAAAATTAATCCGGCAAGGGCAGAACAGGAACTGGCGGCAATCTTCACCGCTAGATATTATGCCCCTTTTACTTCTTATGAAACTAAGATGCTTAAGAATAAGGAAAAGTTTGTGCAATTACACCATAATGAATTTATGGACGTTGTTTTGAATACTTTTAAGGGCCAGATTAAACCTTTTATAGATTTAGTCAACGCCCTTCAGCTTAAAGCCATAAAAACAGCGGTTGGTGATTTGCATTTAAAAGCAGCAAAGAATAAGGAAAATTTAACAGAAGAACAAAAATTACAGATTGAACACAGTGAATGGAACAAAAAAGTTATTGTCGGCAAGACTTTGGCGATAAACGAGAAAGGCGAAAACAAGGAAGTACTTGGGTGGAACTGGATAAAGAAAAATATTGAATCCGATATATATCCTTTTTGGGGATTAGCGGTTTTGACTCTGCCGGAAGAGAGTAATTCTTCAGAATCACTTTATAATATTATCAGTAATTCCTTGAGTATTAATGGCGTGGATACGAGAAATGGATTTTTAATAATTAATACTGAAACTAAACTGATGATAAATATATTAACAGAAGTAATAAAAAATATTTCAAACTTAGAAAATGCTCAAGAAAAAGAAACTGGCGAAAATTATGTTTTATTTTATGATAAGAATGCTTTTGAAATAATTTTCTTTGACTTTTTTGTTAAGGATACACAAATTGAAAATATGAATATTCAGGAAGAACTTACTGCTAAATATGAAAATTACATAGACAATCTTCTTACAATCTATAGTTCAATTAATAATAATAAAGAATTGGAAAATCTTAATAAAAATATATGGGTAAGTTCAACATGGGGCTTTAAAGAAGCGATTTTTAAATTAGTAAAAATATTAATTCGAAAAGATATTATGAGTCTAGAAAAATTTAGTAGTTTAGTAAGCAAAAATCATTTAGATTTTGCAGTTAGTATGGAAAGTCTGAAAATAACAGATGAGGAAAGGCAAGAGTTAATGGAAGGAAAAGTGAGGGCAACTTTGCTCAAAAATTATAATGATTATATGGCTGCTTCAAATAATGTTTCAATGGCACTGTTTTCTACTTTTATAGATCATGTAAAGTCTAAAGTGAAAACAAGAAAGAAAGAAGCGATTATTACTGGAGTTAATAAAGAAGTAATTGCGGATTCTTTAATTGAAATATTAGATGCAATATCTGCTGAGCATTCCGAAAAACTAACGATAGGAGAATTTGCTAAATTTCTTAATTATGGCTTTCAAAAAGACTTTGAATTTGCAAAAAAAGATACTACTATCGATAATTATTTGTCAATAATTATAGAAATTTATTTCAAAATTAAAGAACGGCTGAAAGTTAGTGCGAATCAAACTGATAATAATCAAAATAAATTAAAAATTATAATGAATTTTCAAAATGGACTTGAAGCTGCAATTATTGCATTTATAAACAACGCAGAATTACCTCAAGACCAAAAAGATCAATTAAATAATGAAATATCTGCTAAGCTCAAACAAGATTCAAATTTAGCCACTTCAATAGCTTCGGTTGAAAAAGCGGCAAAAGACTTTACCGGGTGGAGATGCATGAAAGCCTGGGAGACGGGAAAAAAATTATTCAATCAATTAACGCAGTCGCCTGAATGGAAGAAAGGAGGTAAAGAAATATTTTATAAGCGCCTGGAAGAATTTAAAAAAACTTATGATTTAACTTATCTTACTAATTTTAAATTAAGTCATAAGAAAAAGGGGATATTTCAAGAATTATTGAATGCGGATAATAAAAACGGTTTAGCGTATTTTGCGCTTTACGCAACTCTTGATACTGCTGTAAAGAATGAGAAATTTGCGCTTGCTTTTGGGCGTGAATCTTCAGGGCTTAAGAAATTGGCTGCGAAACACCCGGGAATTTTCCAGGAATATGTAACAGATGCGGTTAAAAATATTCGCACAACAGCAAAAAATGCATCTAGTAAATTTTATTTCTTTTTTAATATCGGACAAGGCTTTTTGAAAAAATATATAAAGATTCTCAATAATCGTAAAAGAAAAAAAGGATTTTATGATTATTTAATATCTACTATGGTTGGTCATTATTCGAACAATATCGGATACTGGCTCGGATTATCGGATGGGCTTTTAACTTCTTTCATGAATAATGAAGATTCAGAAATTAATACGATAAAACAAGCGTTAGATACATCAATTAAGTTGCATAATTTTAGTGATGATGTTTTTAATATTTTGTATTCATGGTATCCACAATATCTTGATAAAAATCAATATTATAACCAAGACGCTTTTTATAACAATTTTGTTTATATTCATCGTCCTAGTGATGGATCCGTTTTTATTTATCCTGTTAGAGAAAGTGGCCGTAATTTTATTTATCTTTTGAAAAAGTTTCGTTTAGCTGGAATTGTTATAGATGTTGACGCTGAGAAAGATTGTATTTTCTTAACAAAAGAACAATTTAATCAAGATTACATAAGCAAATTCAGAATTTTATTTGAAAAATTGAATAAATTTAAAGATTTTGATTGGATTGACAAAAGTGTATCCGGGCAGTTTATTCCAGCTCTTGCGGAAATGGAGCTCAGATTTATCAATTTAGTGAAATACTACAATGGCTTTAAAATAGTTTATCACTACCCTTCTCAGAAACGAGATTATAATCGACCTTTATTCGAAACCATTTTGGAAAATATTTATATTTATTCCGCGTCATTTGACCAAATGTGCGACTATATTGAAATGATCAATAATATGTTTGAGAAAGAATTCGGTTATCGCCCTCATACGGATATTATTAACATGATTTTCACCGTAACAAACTTAACTAGACAAGAAGTGAAAAATGAAGCAGAAGATAACATGAAAAGAATACGGAAAAATCTGGACAATATGCAAAAAGACTTAGTTTCTTTTGCCAAATCAAATATTAATATTCTTGATAAAAAATCCCAGGCAGTCTTTGATGAATTTATTAAAAGCATGAGAGAACAATTTGCGGAAACTTTAGTTTTATATCACGGTGATAATCCTATAGATAAAGAACAGCGTTTTCGCATAACGAGTAAATATTTCAATAGGATGAAATATGCTTTTAACTCATACATGTTATATTTTTTGTATCAAAAAAAGAATAAGAAAGAATTATTTATGAATGAATGCGATGCGGCAGTTTTTAATGATTCTCTTGATAAGGTAATTCAAGATGCATTTAAAAAAGATATTGATAATATAAGCGGACTTTCTTTTGTTAATGAATCATTTTCAAATAATGATGTTAATGATTTTATAAAAAATGAATTAATCCGGAAATTTCCTAATTATGCAGCCGAGATTAATGATGATATCGCAAAAAAAATAGTTTTCAGCGGCCTGCTTGAAAGGCAAAAGACCAATATGTCTAGAATAGTTAGTCTTACAAAGAATTTCAAGAATTTAATTTCTGAGATTAAGAATGAAATAAATTTGTCCAAGAAAAAACTGACTTTTGACGATATTTTAAACACAATAATCCAGAAAAGGGCAATGAAAAAAAATGTATACTCAACTTCGGCAAGCGATTATCTAGCAACCTCCCTAGCCTCGGTTGAACAGGCAGCAAAAGACTTTACCGGGCGAAAAGGTGCCAAGGCAAGGGAAACCGGCAAAAAGCTGTTTAATCAAGTAAATGAGTTGTCAAAAAGTCGGGTAGAAAAAGCTGTCAGGGATCAGGAGAAATTTAAGAATTCTTTTTTCGAAGCAAGGGGAATGGAAGGGGAGTCTGATTCGGAAAAAGATATTATTTGGAATCAATACAAAATCGCAATGGCGAAGCAATTATCAGAAGAGAACGAAGACCTATTTAGAAGGCGTTTGGAGGAATTTAAAAACACTTATCTAAACAGTATTAAACTTAGTGATGAAGAAAGAAAAATATTTGAGGAGAAAATCAATTCGGAAGAAAATGCTTTAGCATATTTTGCGCTTTATGCAACTTTAGAAGTTGCCCGCAAGAAAGAGAAATTTGCTATTGCATATGGAAACATTCAAAAAGTAATTGATAAACATCCGAAAGATTTCAGCGGATATGTATTATCAACTGTTTTAAGTATTCGGTCGTTAGCAAAAGAAGGTTTGTCAGGCTTGTCAAAATTATTTTACTATCTCAGAGATACTATGGAAATGCATTTTTGGCACAATGTAAGATTTTGGCTGGGATTAGCAGAATTTCCTTTGACTGAAAAGCCGGTTGAGATAAAAGCTTCAAATGGACAAACAGCTCACGTTACAGCTGACAGTTTGGAAAAAGCAAGACAAAAAATTATTCAAAAATATGGCGAAGAATGGGTAATACAGAATCCAGCTGAAGCAAAAAAGCTAATTTATGAGCTAGCCAAGAAACGCGCTTACTGGCGGGAAAGAAAGCTTTTCCAGAATTCGGTTTCTTTGAATGAAAAAATAAAAGCGCATGAAAATATAATTAATGATCTAGTTGACGCGAAATATAGCAAAGAGGATGTGAAACAACGTTCTGAATATAAGGCAGAATTAACTCAACAATATGAAAAAGCAGTAAAAAGAGTGAGAGACTTTGCCGAAAGATTTCCAATGGTTATTATACTAATATATATTTTTAGTTCTATAGCTTTACCATTTATTTTAAATTTAATACTAGTCCCAGATTTCTTAAGCCTTTATCTTATTTTTGATTTTATTTTTCTAGTAATACTCGTAAAAAAAATCTATGAACCAATAGAATCTCTCGGTTCAATTTTTGGCCATTGGCTGCAGAATACGTTTCACGTATGGGGTAAAGTTGATTTAATGTCAGGGACTTTAAAAGATAAATCTAAAAAAGTAATAGAGGAAAGCAAAGTATCATTGTTAAAGAAAGAATTAGCAAAAAATAAAATAAATATTGTATCAGAGAAAGACATGGATCTTATATATATAAGCCAGGCAGAAAGATTGGTTAATATAATTAAGAAAAATAACGATTCAAAACGTCCAACTTATATAATTTTTGCCACAGGAAACAGCGTAATTAAGTTTTATAAAGAATTTGTTAGATTGGTGATAATGAACAAGCTGGATATGTCTAATGTTCAATTTTATAATTTGGATGAAGAACTTAATTTAGACGGCGGTAAAAATGATCCCGATAGCTACTGGACATATATGCAAGATAACGTATACAGGCCTCTTCGTGAAGCCGGAATAAAAATAGATGAGACTCAAATCAACTTTTTAAATGCTGACGCGAGAACAATAGAAAACGGTGTTTCCGAATGTGATAGGTTTGAAGAAAAGATAAAAGGTATCAGTTTTGATTATATAATCGGCGGGTTGGGACAAACCGGCCATTTTGCGTTTGATGAGCCTGGAGACGCCAGCAATTTAGATTCAAAAACACGCGTAATTAAGCTTCACGATGAAACGCTAGAATCGTTTAAAAACAAAAAGGTGAAATACGGGATGACAGTGGGCTTAAACATATTGAAGCCTGAAAGAGCGCCGAAAGGAGAAAAAAATGTCGTAATATTTGTGCCTCAGTTAGATAAATTGCCAATTTTGTGGAAAGTGTTTTTCGGCCCCCAAACCACTGCTGTTCCGTCTTCTCAGTTTAGGGACCAGCCTAATGTGGAATGGGCGATACCTGAAAATCTTTTGGTAGTAATGGCTATTTTCAAAACTGTTTTAGACAGTGTTATAAATCAGGGATTTCTTGCGCCTAAAGGATTAAACGGCGCTTGGATACCGGAGTTCGTAAAAAGGAATCTGAATCTTTTTCCTGATGATATCAGCAAAAAGATTCCTACAATCAGGAACAGATTTATAGGTATAGCGTGCAGCAATCAATATAACGAACAGAATTTTGTTTCTTCTCCGGAAATAAGGCATGCAATTGACATTGCTAACATCGGAGGCAAGGTTGATGTGGTTATGCCAATTCCTGAAGGCATGAAAAAAGAAGATTTTATTAATGAAACTATTAGAACGCATTATAAGTTTAATATTGGCAATAAATTATTCAACATATATACAAAAGATTTATTAGGACAAAAAGGCGTTACGGTTTATTACTATGATAACGAAGAAGTTAACATGATTAGGCAAAGGAATTCTAAATTTGAATTTCATCCGGAAAATGTTTTCAAATGGATTTCTGAAATCAGCAAAAGCGATGACGACAAAAGCAAGTTTGTCGCAATAGAAAGTGACATGCCGCTCGATCCGGATTTTGCAAAAGATTCTTTATTCCGCAACACTGTTTTTGTAAGCAGCAAACAAAATGCCGGTTTTGACGTAATAATTACTGACAAAGATGAAAGTATTTATGATTTTATGTGGCAGATAAATGATGTTATTAAAAGAAAACAAAAACCGTTTGTTAAGGCGCTTCCGATACTGTCCGAGACTATAGAAATAAAAGAAAAAATTGACGAAAAGATTACGGATAATCTTTTAAATGAAATTACAAAAAGACACGTCGATACTATCGTATTTTCTGTGAATGCCGCGGTACAGGACTACCTATTAACAGAGCCAAAGGCAATGGATAGCCTAAAGATAGCTGTTCAAAGAGCTCATGAAAAAGGACTAAAAGTGATGATAGATTATAAAGTGGACGATAATAAAGCTTTTGATCAAGCATTTTTTGATAAATTCATGAAAAAAATAAAACCTTGTCTTGACAGGAATGCTAACCTGGATGGAATACGTTTAGATATTTCAAATCTTTCCCAGCTTAAACTGGCTTTGCTAAAAGAAAATAACGTTTTACCTAAACTAAGAGAGATAATACGCAATAAAAGAAGCGATATGTTAGTAGCGGTTATAAACGCCGGAAAAGATAAGGGATTTTTTGATAACAAATTTTACTATGAAAACAACATTTTAAAAGTAGTAAAATATACATTAAGCAGTGAAGATATGGGGAAAATAGATAAGGATGAAATAAAAGATTCATGGATTGAAATATACGTAACAGATAATAACGGCGGATTGATTATCGCGAAAAAAGACCAGACTTTTGAAAATTTTGATAGAGATTGGAAAGAAAAAATTATGAACGCTAAAATTGTAGGTCTTCCTTCGGAATTAATCTCACAGATTTTTAAAAACGCCAGAGATTCAGACAAAGTAATTAATAGCTTTCTAGACCTTCTCGGGAATTTTGTCGAAATGATAACCGAAAAAAGGAAAACTGATCCGGAATACAGGTTTGAAAAAGGCAGAAATAGTGCTTTGAGCCTGGACAAACTGCCAGCGATAGATCCGGCCAAAGCCTTTAAAATACTTGCAAAAGAAAAAACTGGGTTTTTGTCCTTTCTAGGGAAAGAATTGAATAAAGAAATAAACAGCGAGAAATTAGACGGTTTAGAAGCTTCTAAAATTGAGGAACTAAGAGAAATTGAAGCTAAAGGATTCCTGCAGGGTTTTCTAGAAAGAATGATGATTAAAAATCAGACAGGCAACAGGTTTGAAAAAAATGTTGAACATATTTACGCAAATGCTATGGTTAAAGCTAACCTGATAATGTTCAAAGACAATGCAACTGCAACTGAAGTGGTATACAATATACAAGACGCGTTTGAGATTTTGAAAGGAAAATATAATGAGTATGAGCCAAAACGGCTCACAAAATATCAGCAGAACTTATGGTCGGCGGCAAAGAAGGCAGTAGAAGAAAGAAATGCAATGATAAAATCAAATAAGGAGCCTTTTGCGCCGGAAGTGGAAGCCAAATCAAATGAAGCTATAAATATTCTTGCGGAACTTGTTTCTAGTATGGAGATGGAACAAAATCCCGCAATGGCTATAACCAATTTGTTGTATTTGTTTGATATCTATGCTCAACGTGAATTTAAATCAATCAGCGAAAAACTTGAACATGAAGCCTTGAAGAATTTGAAAAAGAATATGGATGCGTTATTGTCTGCGGCATAATCAATTTAGGGGACGTAGTTAGATATTTAGATATTGATTTATGTTATAGTTTTAAATTTTAACTGAATATCGTATTATCTAACTACGTCCCCCAACCTATGACAAGCCGGTTAACGAACAGAAAATATTGAAAGCTTATTTAAGATCTGCAAAAAAATAAAACTAGTTTTAATAGAATTTAAAATTAAAGCCGCTCTTTATTGGGCGGCTTTTCTCATTTCCCTTGTTTAATAAACGGGTTTGAAGAATGATGTTTTTGGAATTTTTTGTGAAAAGGAGGGTTTCGTCTGCGGGAATTCCAGCCGGAGGCAGAACCTTTTGGTTTGCCGAACGAATGCGGGCGGTTTCTTGAAAAAGAAGGCCCGGACGAAAATGAAAAAGTTTCTTTGGGGAGTGCGGGGTGTTCGGCAAGAGGGATAGTTTTTCTCAATAATTTTTCAATAGAGCGCACGTCCCTTCCCTGGTCCGGCGTGGCTAGCGAAATAGCGTGCCCGACCTGGCCGGCTCTGCCGGTACGGCCTATGCGGTGAACATAATTTCCCGGATCATCCGGAAGGTCATAATTAATAACAAGCTCTATTCCCTTAACATCAATTCCTCTTGCGGCAATGTCAGTTGCCACAAGAATTCTATATTTCCCCGATTTGAAACCTGCAAGCGCTTCTTTTCTTTGGGCAAGGGACCGGTCCGAATGAATTTCAGCCGCCCTGTGGTCTTTTTCTCTGAGCATCCTGCTTTTTTTGGAAGCTCCGCGTTTTGTTCTGTTGAAAAGTAAAATAGGGCCGGAATATTTTTTTAACAATTCCAAAAGCAGTTTCTCTTTTAACGCAGAATTAACTACAAATATCTCTTGCGATACTCCTTCCGCGGCTGTTCCTGACGGGGCTATTTCGGTTCGCACAGGGAGTTTCATATGGGATGAAACCATACTGAGAATTTCGGTCGGCATGGTCGCTGAAAAAAGCATTGTCTGCCTGTTCTTGGGCACAACGCGAAGAATCCTTTCAATCTGCGGCGCAAAGCCCATATCCAGCATGCGGTCTGCCTCGTCAAGCACAAGAATGTTTACATCGTCAAGCCGAATTCTTTGCTGGCCTACATGATCCAGCAAACGCCCTGGCGTTGCAACTATTATGCGCGGATTTTTTCTTAAAGCAAGAACCTGCATCATCATAGATTCTCCGCCAATCAAGACAACGGTTTCAATAGCAAATGCCGGAGCAAGTTTTCTTATGGCATCATTCACCTGTATGGCAAGCTCGCGCGTAGGAACCAGTACCAATCCGCGCCCTTTTTTCTGGGCTAACTGCTGTATCATGGGTATGGCAAAGGCTATTGTTTTTCCGGTGCCGGTCTGCGCGATGCCTATTACATCTTTCCCTTCTATAGCTATGGGTATTGCTTTGTATTGAATGGGAGTGGGCGTGGTAAATCCAAGCTTGCTTATTTTGTCTAGCAGGCCGGGAGCTATCCCGAGACCGTAAAAATTATTAGGCAAGTTATTATTCATGGGACACATTATACGTTTATAACTGGAAAAAGTAAACCCCGTTAGAAACAGCGTAACATTAAGAAGAAATAAGGAATATAATAAGACAACGAATTTAGCTTTTCACAGTTTTGGAAATTAAAGTTTGTTTAACTGTTGAAATTAAAGTTTGTTTAACTGTTTCTGATGGGTTTACCCCGTTAGAAACAGCGTAACATTAAGAAGAAATAAGGAATATAATAAGACAATGAATATAGCTTTTCACAGTTTTGGAAATTAAAGTTTGTTTAACTGTTTCTAACGGGGTAAAGCAAAAGTTTTAGAAATTTGCTATAATATTTAAAAGCCTCAAGCGGTTTCCTCTGGTTTTGGCTGAATTTCATAAAGAGAAGATAACTTTCCTTCCAACCCAAAAAATACCAGATAAAGATTAATAATTTCGCATTTGCAAAGCGGTTTATTCATCTAAACCAAAGCTTGAGCTTAACCTTTTTTAAACCCAAATTTTGCGACAGATTGCAAAATTTGTCCCGAAGGGACAGCCCGTTTTCAACGAGCTGGGTTAACCCCGCACCATTAGAAAGGTGCTCAACGAAAATGTTTGCATTATTTTCAACTGTTGTTTCCTTGAAACGCTTCATTTTTCAATGTTTTTGAATGGTGCGGCACTTCGTGCAGATTTTTCTATGAAAAATCTAGGTTAAAACTATGGAACAGAATAAAATACGAAACATCGCTATCATTGCCCATGTTGACCACGGAAAAACTACGCTTGTGGACCAGCTGTTCAAACAATGCGGAATGTTCCGCGATAACCAAATGCTGGAAGAACGGCTGATGGATTCCATGGACCTTGAGCGCGAGCGCGGAATAACAATATCTTCAAAGAACGGTCTTTTTACCTATAAAGACTATTTTGTAAATATCATTGATACGCCAGGGCACGCGGATTTCGGCGGGCAGGTTGAACGAGTATTAAAAATGGCTGACGGGGTTTTGCTGCTGGTTGATGCCGCTGAAGGGCCCATGCCGCAGACCTATTTTGTATTGAAAAAAGCCCTTGCGTTAAACCTCCCTGTTATAGTTGTAATAAATAAGGTAGATAAGCCAACGGCGCGGTGCGAGTGGACAGTTGACCAGGTTCTTGAACTTTTTATTAAGCTTCACGCGCCGGAACATCTTCTTGATTTTCCTCTAGTTTATGCTTCGGCTCGCGACGGCTATGCGATGAACAATTACCGCGAACAGGGAAAATCCATGGAGCCGCTTTACGAAAAAATTATAAATTGCATTCCGGCTCCAAAAGGCGACCCCGAGGGGCCTCTGCAGATGCTTGTCAGTTCAATCGGGTATTCTCCTTTTCTGGGGCGGCTTGCCACCGGAAAAATTACTTCAGGAAAACTCAATATCAATAAAGATGTTGTGGTTGTGGAACGCGGCGGAAAAATAGTTCCTGCCCGCATCACCAAAGTATACCGTTATTATGGAAACCAAATGAAAGAAACTGATATCGCAGGCACAGGAGAAATAGTTGCGGTTGCGGGAATGGATGAAATTACTGTCGGCGAAACTCTGACCGACCCTTTAAACCCGATACCTCTTCCTCCAATGGGAATGGACCCTCCTACGATTACTATGAATTTCATACCGAATGATTCTCCTTTTTCAGGAAAAGAAGGAACCTATGTAACATCCCGCCATCTTCGGGAACGCCTGTTTCGCGAAACTTTGTCCGATATCGCGCTTTTGGTTGAGGACTTGCCTGACGCAGTAGGTTATAAGGTTTCCGGCCGGGGAGAACTTCATCTTTCAATATTGATTGAAAAAATGCGGCGCGAAGGATATGAATTTCAGGTCACACGGCCGCATGCAATTTTTCATGAAAAAGACGGCGTAATTACTGAACCTTATGAGGAACTGATATTAGATATTGAAGAAAAATATCTGGGCAACGTTATCGCAAATGTAAACGGCCGAAAAGGGCGGATGATGGATATGCATCAGGACGGCAATATGGTCCGGCTAAGATTTAAAATTCCAACCCGAGGCCTTTTGGGTTTTAAATCGGATTTTATGACCGATACCCGCGGCACGGGATTAATGAATTATATTTTTCTGGAATACGATGAATATGCCGGAGATATTATAAATAGGATTAACGGGGTGCTTATTGCAATGGAAAAGGGAACGACCGCAGGGTACGCATTGTTCAATTTGCAGGATCGGGGAAAACTTTTTTTGGGGCCCGGTGAAAATGTTTACGGAGGCCAGATTATCGGCGAGCATTCCCGGGAAAACGATTTAGTTGTAAATCCCTGCAAAGGCAAAAAACTTACCAATATGCGGGCTGCCGGGTCCGATGACAATATTATTCTTACACCTGCAGAAAATATGTCCCTTGAAAAATGCATTGCATACATTAATGATGACGAGCTTGTGGAAGTTACTCCCAAATCAATACGCATACGAAAAGCGGAACTTAACGAATTGGTTAGAAAACGCGCTAAAAAAAGTGAGAACAACGCTTCATTATAAAAAAAATATGCGCTAGTACTTGACAAAAGGTGGAAGATAATGTAAAATTTTAACGCAATATAGAAAAACTTAGCATAATTTGGTAAAATATGGAAAATCGAATCCAGCAAAATGAAGTTAAAGAAGTAATGGACATCAAAGAACTCTCCGAATACCTAGGAATAGGCAAATCAAAAATTTATAACCTAATAAGAAACAAAAAAATTCCCGCATCCCGCATAGGCAGGCAATACAGATTTTCAAAAGAAGTTATTGATGCCTGGCTCAAAGAAAAAATAATTACTGTTAAAGAAGAATCTGTAATGCCGTTATTCGGCGAAAATAAAAATATATACGAGAAATGATAGCTTGTTTATTAAATTATCGTTGAGGGCTTGACGAAACAGAATATAAACTGTAGAATATTGGCCGAGAGTGTAATTTATTTGCTCAAAATTAAAAAAAAAGGAGGTGAATAAAGATGGCAGAAAAAGTTGCGAAAGCAGGAGTAAAAAGACAAGACGGTTACCTTTATTTCATCGACAAACAAGGTGATGTGTCAAGAGCAAAAATGGCTCGTGGCGGAAAAAAAGGTGGGAAAACCGAGAAAGTTAAGAAAGTGGGAGTAAAGAAACAGGATGGATATCTCTATTTCTTGGACAAATCAGGTGATGTTTCCCGCGCAAAGATGGTTCGCCGCGGCAAAAAGAAAAAGAAAAAATAATATTTGATTGTCATTGGTCATTGAGGGACCTTAAACATTCAGGGTTTGAACCTCAGGCTATATGAATCAAAAGAATTTCTAAAGAGCCCTTTTCTATTCTGCAAAGTTCAGATAAGGGTTCTTTTAGTTTATATGAGAGACAGTAGTAAGGGGTAAGTGTTAAGTGATAAGAGATAAGGGGTAAGTGGTAAGGGATAAGGATTAAGTTTGAAGCAAAAGAAGGCTTTAGCTTACACCTTACCGCTTACCACTTATAACTATAGTCAGAAAGTTTGACATAAAATCAGCTAATTTGATAAAATCGCTTGTTCTTTTTTTAAGTAATAAAGAAAATTTAACTTGACAATTCTCTCTGCTTGCGGGGTTGTTAATAATATCCCCCTTTGAAAAGGGGGAATAAGGGGGATTTGGGGGCGGACCTGGCGGAGGTTCGTTAATTGTCTTTCTTAATCTAAACCTTAACCTGTTTTATTCTGTTTTTTTAGGCGAGTAGCTCAGTGGAAGAGCACTTCCCTTACAAGGAAGGGGTCGCTGGTTCAAGCCCAGTCTCGCCTATATAGAATTCTCTTAAAATTTCCAGCCGTATAATTAATGAAATAAAAAAATTGGAGGATACGATGTTTTTTCGTTATTTGTCGTTCGTAGTTTTTTGTTTTCTGTGTGGGTCTTTTTCTAATATTTTTGCCGCAGCATTTGAACTTTACGACAAAGGAACGGAAGATATCGTAGACTACTCAAAATACGGAACTTTTATCGGAGCCGGGACAGAAAAATATCAATATAAAATGAGTGATCCTGCCGGATTGAAAGTAGCAGTCGGCGAAGGCATATTTCCAAATGTTGTAAGTATTTTGCGGGACCCGGTATTTAAAAAAGCAAAAAAAGAAGGAAAACTTGAAGGAAGCCAGTGGAATTTTGTAAATACTGACAGTTATCAATATAACTTCTATAAATGGGCAACTGTTCAGGATGATCCGGGTGTAAAATTGTATTATACGGCTCTTGCATTGGAGCGTTCGGGCAATTTAAGGCACGCCATAAAAGCATATTACGCTATTATTGTTCATTTCCCAAAGTCAACCGGTATGACTTACTGGGGAACAATGTGGTATATCGGGCCGGTCGCAGTTGACAGAATAAAATTTTTGATGAGAGAAAATCCCGATCTGGGAGTACATCTGGAAGGAGCATATATAAAGGCTCTAAACAGTTTTGATACAAGAAGAGGAAACGACATATTCCTTATTAATCCCGGCAAAATCGCAATAGGAGCTCCTCAGGAAGAGAAAAAAATAGAATTTGACAAGCTTGAAATAGTAAAGCTTATTGGAAAGGGAGATGTAAAACTGGCGAAATTTTCAAATAAACACTGGCAGTTATTTGTTAATAGCAAACCTTATTATATACGCGGTGTGGCATATTCTCCCAATAAAGTGGGCTTGAGCCCGGATAACGGAACATTGAACCCGTCAAGAGACTGGATGTGGGCGGATTATAATAAAAACGGGATTATTGACGGTCCTTATGAAGCTTTTGTTGACAGAAATAGAAACAATAAACAGGATAAAGACGAAAAGGCTGTAGGCGATTTCAAACTTATGAAAGATTTGGGAGTAAATACTATAAGGCTGTACCATCACGGAGGCTTCAATGACGATCTTCTGATGGAAGGGTATAAAAAGTACGGATTTATGTATCTTATGGGAGATTTTCTTGGCATGTATTGCGCCGGTTCGGGCGCGGAATGGTATTACGGGACTGACTATACCAATACGGAACATCGCCAGAATATGCTTAACAGCGTCAGGCAGATGGTTGAGGAGTACAAGGATAAACCTTATATTTTAATGTGGGTTCTGGGCAATGAAAATAACTACGGCGCTCCGGGCATCCCCGGTAAAAGCGCCGGTTCGGGATGCAGGGCAAAGATTCAGCCGGAAGCCTATTATCAATTCTTAAACGAAGCGGTAAGATTGATCAAAACTTTAGATCCTCAGCAAAGGCCGGTCTCGGTTTGTAACGGAGATTTGCTCTATCTGGATATCTGCGCTGCAAAGGCTCCCGAATTAGATGTATTCGGATGCAATGCTTACAGGGGCGATCAGGGATTCGGAAATCTTTTTTGGGATGTAAAAAATGCTTTTGACAGGCCGGTATTGATAACCGAATACGGATGTTCCTCATCCCATAAATTGTGGGATCAGGTGCGCGCGGAGGCAGCCCAGGCAAAATATCACCGCAGTAACTGGATTGATCTTGAGAATAATTTTGCAGGTAGCGGAGAAGGAAATGCTTTGGGAGGCATTGTTTTTGAATGGGCAGATGAATGGTGGAAAGCCGGGCCCCCGCCGGAATTTTCCCCTTATATTCAGGATAAAATAGGGCAGTTCGGAGCGCCGTTTTTGGACGGCTGGAGCTATGAAGAATTCTTGGGCCTTACAACACAGGGCGATGGCTCACAAAGCCCGTTTTTAAGGCAGATTAGGCCTGCATATTTTGAATATCAAAAATTGTGGAAAAAATACAGATAATTTAATACAATTAAAACACTAAAGTGCGGTAAATTTAACTTGACAATTCCCTGCATCTTGATGCGGGGTAACCAACTAACTTCTCACTTTGAAAAAGGGAGATTGAGAGGGATTTGATGTTATTAAATCTCCCCTCACCCCTCTTTTTCAAAGAGGGGAACATCTTTAAAAAGTGATTGGTAATACTTGACGAATTAAGAAATATTAGGTAAAATTAGACACTAATGGGAAACAAAAACAAAATAACTTTCCTTGCAATTTTTCTGCTGTTTTTTACTGCAGTCTTAGTTTTCTGCGACGAAAAACTTGCCGTCGGATCAGTTGTAATAAAACCTGAATTAACCTTTGATTTTTACAGCCATAAACTTGGTGACGGATGGTCATTTGTCAGGGATGGCTATAAAAGTGTCAATTATAATTATACTTATACATCTTCAAACTCAACAGCGAATGAATGGAAAACTGTTTCGGGCCAAACTCTTCTGCTTGATGTGTCTTTGAAACCGCGTAAAAATTTTTACGCGGATTTTGGATTTAGATTTATAAATAATTACGCTGACAGGTTCTGGCAGCCGATAAACATTGATCACAGGCTTTACGCTGACGGGAAAAGCTATTCCTGGGACAAGGCGGATGTAAAATACAATTTTTCTAGTAAAACCGGATTGCAGTACTTGAGAGGAGTTGGGCACGAGACCTGGAAATACAGCGGGGATTTATTTTCTCTATTTCCCGAGCAGTATGAAACGGAAAGATACCTTCGCCTTGCAGGCTATCCGATTCCAGATGAATGGAAATTGAACGTAGCAACAAGAAAATACGGCAGTTTTCAGCTGATTTATGGGCCTGAGGTAATATGGGATTACAAAAACGGAGTGTACTTAAATTATTCGTTTAATATTCCCAGAGGACTTAAACAAAAACTTCACCTGATTTATAGGGATCATATTATTCCTTACGGAGATCCTGACGAAAGAATGAGATCCGTTGAAGTTAGTTCAAAGTTCAGTATTTCAGAAAATAATGTTGAATTAGGAATATTATATCAGCCTTTCAGGGTAAACAGGGATTATGTGTGCGCTGAAGATGCCGCTCCCGGTACCGGTATAGGCGGTTCAAACTATGATAAGGCAATACGCAAAACAAAAACAGTTGATGCGTTTGGCTATAGCACAAAATTGGATCTGAAGAAAAATGTTGCCTTTGATATGTTGTCTATTCAATATTCTTTTCTAGGCCTTGTCGCGGGAAACAAGCAGGAAATAAAGACTCATATAAACCGAAAACTGCATAAGCAAATGACTTTAGGTTTTGATTACACATACAGAAAGCCTCTGTTAGGGCCTGTCCCTCTTGTGTATGAGAATGTAAACGGAATTCTTGGATCGCCGGTGCTTCAGCCGAGAGGCCCTGAGAGCCCGTTTTGGGTTGGCTGGGGAGATCCCGGGACCGGCGACAACAGGGAAGCAAGTATTTTATCGGCGGTTTTTACATATGACCCTACCTTAGACACTTGGTTTTATAGAAATGATCCCGATAGTATTGATGAATATAACCTAAATCCTAACGAAAATTCCATGTATTCTTTTGCCGCAGTATGCACTTTAACAAGATATCCTACCTCTACTGACCGCCTAATCTATAAAGATGAATTAAATAATATAAAATGGGATGCCGCGGGACTTACCGGCGCCTGGCCTACCGACGGATATCTAAGCGAATTCACTCTTTTAAACAGGTTCAATTTTAAAAGTAAAAAAATTAGAGCGGACTTAAAACTTAGCACTGGTGATTCTTTGGCAACTAACAGTTCCGCATATAATACTGCAACGAGTAAGCCCATAACAAATTATTTTATTTCTAGTCTAACCTTAAAGAAAACTCCCTACTCAGTAAAAGTTGAATATGACCATAACTATTGGGGCCCGGAACTTTGGCTAAGACAATTCGGCGAAACATTTGACAATTTATACAAAATTGATATAAACCGCAGTTTTGGCGAATATATAAGCGCCGGGCTTGGATATACCGGAGCAAAACAAAACGATCGGAAATACGTCGCTCCCGAATTGGGCGATTATGACGAGGTCCATTGTTATTTTGTATTAAAGTTCGGCCCCATAAAAGCTGACTTCAAAGAAAAATCCGCCAGATCTGAACATATATACGGCATAAGACCCAATCTTAGCACTACTCCTCCGCAGGTTTCATTATCACTAACAAATTCTACTTTTTCACCGTCTAACGGCGAAGTTTTGGGAATTCGTCCTTTGGCGATGTCGGTCCAGGATATCTATGAATGGAAAATCATAATAAAAAATTCCAGCGGAATACTGGTAAAAACTTTTTCAGGCGAAGGACAGCCTTCTTCACTTATTGAATGGGACGGCAGGGACGACAATAATCTTAATGCCAGGCAAGACACCTATGTGTTTGAGCTTGAAGCAGTTGACGGATTAGGCAATTCATCATCTACTGAGCCTATTGATGTATATTTGGCTCGGGATGTTAAAACGATAAAATATTAACACAGAATAATTCAAAAAGGAGAAATCAAAATGAAAAAGTTTTTCAGCATTTTTCTTTCGGTAATTTTTACTCTCAGTTTGGTTGATTTTGCTTTTGCGGCTCCGAGAGCGAGAAGGGTTAGGCCTTCAGGCGAGGATACGAGCACAGCCGTAACCTCAACAACGCCGACAGCTCAGCCGGCTGCAGCCGAGCAGCCGAAAGCAGAGGAAACTTCCGGAGGAGAAACAAAAATAAAAAGCAAACTCGGAAAAGCGGCAATAGAAGCTGAGGCAAAGGCAAAGGCAGGAGCCGAAGCCAAGAAAAAATCCCAGGTTAAAGCAAAAGCTGAAGCCGAAACCAGAGCTAAAAAAGAAGCCGAAGATAAAGCAAAAAAAGAGGCTGAAGATAGAGCAAAGCTTGAGATGGAATTAAAAGCCAAAGCTGAAACCGAGGCAAGGGCAAAACTTGAAGCGGAAATGAAACTTAAGCAGGACGCTGAAGCTAAGGCAAAAGCTGATGCTGAAGCAAAAGCAAGGGCTGAAGCCGAGGCAAAAACGGCGGCAGAAGCTCAGTCAAGAGCGGAATCGGAAGCCCTATTATCTGCAAAGGCCGCAGAAGAACGGTCAAAAAGAGGTCCCAGGTCAAGAACAAGGGTTAAAGAAGAAACTCCCGTTGAATCTACATCAGGCAAACCTATGACAAAAGAAACGGCTGAAGCATCTAAAGCATTAGCAAAAGCCGAAGAAGAAGCAAGGGCAAAAGCCGAAGCTTTGAAAAAAGCTGAAGCAAAAGCTCAAGCAATGTCGCAAGTAGAAGACAAGCAAAGGGCGAAAGAAGAAGATAAAGCGAGACTTCGCGCGGAAGAAGAAGCGCGGACAGCCGAAGCGGCAACAGCCGCCGCGCTTATAAAAGCGCAGGAAGCATCCAGAGCAGGAACTGCGACAAAACCAGGAAAAGGAAGTTTTGTTCCTTTTATTATTTATTCTGACAACGGCATGAAAGGAAACCACTACTATCCGACAGGATGGATGGGAGACTTTGGAGATTTAAAATTTAATCCTGCAAATAACTCAAAAGTTCATAGCGGGACCACCGCAATAAAAATCACTTATGTTCCTAAAATGTCTCAGAATGCGGGCTGGGTAGGAATTTATTGGCAGTATCCTCCGAACAACTGGGGAGACAAGAAGGGAGGGTATAATTTAGCAGGCGCAAAAAAACTATCATTCTGGGCTTGCGGCGAAAAAGGCGGGGAAGTTATTTCCGAGTTTAAGGTTGGCGGAATAAGCGGGGAGTTTCCCGATTCAGATAATTCGTCAATAGGTCCTATTGAACTTTCCAAAAAATGGCAGAATTATACTATTGATCTTCAGGGAAGAGATCTTACAAATGTTATCGGTGGGTTTTGCTTTTCGGCTTCAAAAGATGATAATCCCGAAGGATTTAATATATACCTTGACGATCTAATTTTTGAATAAGCTTTTACAAGGTTTTTAATGGGTAAAAAACATTTTTTATATTATTTTTTAATACCGTGTTTAGCAATTTTTTCAGCGTGCGATAAAAATCCTGCTGATAAAATTCTAAATCCTACGACTATCGTTACCGCAGCGTCGTGGAGCGGGCCTTATGTTATTTACGATCAGGAACTTAGGACCGGCGGTGATGTGGTTTTTTTTACTTCACAGGAAGGCCAGACTCTTGATTTCAGCTGTTACGAAAGGCCTGCAGACGGATCAAAATGCCTTAAATTTTCATGGGACGGGAGCGAAGTAACGGATTATAACAGCGGCAATGTAAGAACTTTCCAATGGGTTGGCATAGGGCTTGCCGTAAAAGATTCCAATAATCAGGATTCTCCTTCAACAAAGGATATGACGCCCGGCGGATACACAAAACTTTCTTTTAAGATTCGCGGCAGTTTAAACGCAAGTGTCGCTTTTCAGATGAAGTTTGAAGCAAATTCAACAACAACTAATATTTATACAAGCAGTCTGGCAGACCATGATTGGCATACGGTAGAATTCCCTGTTTCGGGTTCACTAGCGGCCGGAATAAAATATTATGTAATTTTATCTTTTCAATATTTTGGCTCAACAAAAGGCAACGGCGGAACGGTTTATCTGGACGATATACAGTTTTTGAAATAAGTGATAAGGGGTAAGTGTTAAGTGGTAAGGGGTAAGTAAAAAAGGTTGAGTAGAAAAAGAAAAATGAAAATAAAAAAGATTGTTACATTGTTTGTGGCACTTTGCCTTATGCCGAGTTTTGTTTCGGCAAAGACAATAATTTTGGATTTTACAAAGAGAACGCAGAAAAATGCTCTGGTTAGATCCATTCTTCTTCCCGGATGGGGACAATTTTATAAAGGGAGCAATACAAAGGGCTATATTATTTCAGCAGGTGCATTTCTTTCCGCTTCATTGGCCTATTACTATTTGTCAGAGTCTGACAAAGCCTATGAAAAATATCGTAAAATAAGTCTAATTGACGATGACTCGTATTCGGATTATCAAAACAAATCAAACAAATTTAATATTGCGGTTCTTTCGCTTACGCTTTTTTGGCTATACGGCATAGTTGATACGTATTTTATTTCTTCCGGCGAAGAATATGCTCAAAACGAAAAAAATTGGAAATTTTGCAGGAAAGACGGCGTAAAATTAGCCTGCGGCGGCAGAAAGATCGAATTATCTTTCACTAAAACTTTTTAACTTGAAAATAAAATGAAAAAATATTTAATTATTCCTTTGCTGATATTTTCAGGAGTTTTTGCATCCTGTACTTCAAAAAAAGACAGGCTTGCTGCTGATACTTTAGTTATTGCTCTGGAACCTCCTCAGATAATAGTTGGAAAACAGACCCAAACCACTTTAAGAGCTATTCCGCAGGATGCGACCGGTTCAACTGATATTGATATCACTCCTGCCTGGACAATGGATAATCCTAGCTTGGGAACTTTAAGTCCGACCACAGGAAAAACCGTTACATTTTATTCGGGAACTGCTTTGGGCACAACAAAAGTTTATACCCAGTACGGCAGTGTCCGCGCAAGCGGGCAAATAACCGTAAGCGATGTGGTTACCGATAGAAACGTTTCTGCGGAGTTTGACATTTTCAGGGAAATTCCGATGGCTTCAAATTCCAGCCAGTTTTTGTTTGACACCCTAAACCCGCCCACTGTTTTTGGCGGAGGGCTTTTCGCATGGTCATATCCTCAAGTGGACACGAATACAATAATAACTTCAGCTTCGGGGGCTTTAGGCGATGACCATACTGAAGGAGCAAAAGGCCTTAAAGTCGATATTGGAGATAACCCCGGAGGGATATGGTTTCAATTCGGCTATCCCGGAGGTCTTGGAACTGAAGTGCCTACCGATATGTCCAGTTATTCTGGTTCTAGGATTGTTTTTGATGTCAAAACTACGAAAGATCTGCGTTTTGAAATAGCCTGGCGGGGGAACCTGATATTTGATCGAGTAGGCAATTATGTACCTATTGACGGCAACTGGCATACAGTTTCAGTTGCAATTAGATCAATGACAAACGGTACGCTCGTAAATTTTTCAAAGATAATTCATCCTTTTGCAATTAGCTCTTCGGATACAAATTTTTCTTTTTATATAGACAATATTCGCTGGGAATACTGAAATACGGGGACACGGTACTTAATTGGTATAATTGCTTGATGTATCAACAAAAATAATTAAGTATTGTGTCCCTGAATTTTATTATAAAAAAAACCTTGACAAATTGTAGTTATTAGACTATCCTTTTAAAAAGAAATTCCAACCTAATTTAAGTATTGGAAAAAAATTGAAAAAAATAATAAAAATTATCAATTTAAGGTTATATTTATGTCTTATTTTTGTGCTCTCTGTTTTTTCCGAGGCGCAGGTTTTCCCCGGAGACTATATAAGCAAAGAGCATAGAAATTTATTTGTCCCGCCGACTCTTCAGGAAAATTTCTATAAAGTTGAAGTTCAAACCCTTCATTTTTTTGACCGGCAAAAATCCAGTATTAACGGCCTTGTAGAAAGTTTTCGCGGTTCAAGCCGTTATGCCTACGATTTATTTACCCAGGCTTTTACTTTCGGAAGAGGGGGAGTTTTGGACGCGCAGTCTTTTACATATGACTGCGCTGTTTCTGCTCTTTGTTATCTAATAGCCGGGCAATCAAAAAAAACTGCTGATATCTTGGATATCTACGCTATGGATTTTTATAATCAAAAAAACGGAGCAATAGGGCTTTATAATTCATATGCCACGGATAAACCTTATGATAATTCTTTAGCTGTTGGAATAGACTCAAGAGTTCATCTGGGCCCCAATATGTGGGTGGCCATAGCCGCTTTGCAGTATACGGCGCTAACGGGCGACCTCAAATATCTGGATTTTATAATTGATATGATTAAATGGGCTATGTCCTTGAATCATCATCAATATTCTGACGGAAAACGCGGCGGCGTAAGCATGGGTTTCGGCTGGGGGCCGGATTGGTCTCAAGTGTATTCAACAGAAAACAATATTGACTATTACGCGGTTCTTAAAATGCTCAAGGAAATTTATAATTCAGGCAATGTTAAAGCAAAAAAAATATTTGAAAAAAGAAATTTCGGCTTAAAAGATATTGATGAAGAGCTGAATGGTTTAACAAGATGGTTTAAGGAAGTAGTTTATGACAACGAAAAAAAATATTTGTATATGGGTTATAATGAAAAAGGCCCCGACAAAGTAGCGGCGCTGGATACGGTATCGTGGGCGATCACGGGGATTACTCCGGAAGACCTCGTTAAAATGGGAATAGATCCTTTTAAGCTTATGGATTTTGCTGAAAGAACTTTTAGAGTTGCCGATTACATAAACGGGGTAAGAGTGGAAGGGTACGATTTTACGGATGTTGAAGGAAGAAAAAATAATTTCCGGATGATTTGGATGGAAGGGACCGCTTTCCAAACGGTTGCATTTCAGGTAATGTCGCAGTACGCAAAAAAAATGGGGCTAAAAAACGAAGAAGAAAAATATAGAAGTGCAGCCATAAGATTTTCCGGAGAGCTTGAAAGGGTATCAATCCTTGTCAATTTTGCGGATAACGCTTTGCCATACACATCAAAAAATCCTAAAGAGCAAGAGATTGTATTATCATTTGCAAATGAATGGGAAATACCCCGGGGTAATGACGGGCAGTGGGTTGCATCCGCCTCATCTACCGGATGGAGATATTTTGCATTAACAGGTTTTAATCCGATGGTTTTTGATAAAGACAATGTTTCTTATGCTTTGTTTTCCAAGCCAAAAGCAAGTTCCTTGCCTGAGCCGCCTTCCAAAATATCTGCCGTAAGCAGTAGTTTAACTATTGTATCAAACTAAAAGAGAATATAGCGAATTTATACTGTTTTTCCATACCTTTTAAACAAATCCAACCTTTATTCAGATTCGCAGAAAACCCCCGACTTCTTTCGGGAGATGAATGTGAAGATGAACCCGCCGACTCCTGTCGGCAGAGTTTCAGTATAATACCGTAATTTTTTCTTGACACCCCTTTACAAATACTGCTGGATTTTATATACTTTTTCCGTAGTTAGCTTTATATAAATAGCAATCAGGGGGAGAAATGCTAAAAAAACTAACTTTTATTTACAAAAACCCACTAGTCTTTTTTCCTTATTATCATTCAAATCATACTTATCAAAATCCTGCTAATTTTTATCTCAAAAATGCAACAATTCTTAACATAAAATCTTTTTTATTGGGGGGCAGTCTGTGAAAAAGAAGATTTTCTTTTTTCTTGTGTTAGCGGTCATTTTTGTTTTTTCTAAAGCATCCTTTGCTTCTTTTTCCGGAAGCATCAGCAGTACTACCATTACCGCTAGCGCCACATTCATAGATACCGGAACAGTTTCTATCAGCTTACAGTTAATGAATTTAGCAGGAGGCACCACAACGCAGATTTGGTGGAATACTTCAAATATCAATATTGGTTCTACAGTCTGGCGTAGGGCAGATTCATATATAATTTTGACATCAACTATTACGGCTGCATTAGGAGCGATTCAAATATATACCGACAACTTAGCGGCTGATGCCTCACCTAAATTCGTGAAAGCAGTGAGCACCAGCGACCCCGCGGGCTTAGTGGATACCTCAAGTACTACTGTAGCTTTGCCCATGTGTTGGCGTATAACCGATACTTCTACGACCACATTAACGATTGCCTATTCAGGAGGACATCTTTACAGCACAGAATTGGGATCTTCTTTTTGGTGCTTTTTGGTTATGAAAGATAAAGGGACGACGGGCACAAATGCATTTACGAACGGCGAAGATTATGTTATTGTAAAAGATTATGCTGGAGGCATACAGGATTCCGAAGGTGCTTGGCACCCCGTTTCTTCACCGGACAATATTTATATTGGGGCAGATTTTACAAATGCTACATTACCCAGGACATACAAAACTTCTAAACTTATAATTGAAGCATTTATTGAATAAAATGATATTTCTGAAAAAGGTGTTTCTAGAAGTGTCATCCCGAATTTACTTGCCCCGCTGACTTGGTTTCAAAGAAACCATGCGGGGGTTTGGGATCTCGTAGTTAAGATGCTGAACCCCTCCCAAGGCGGGCAGGCAAGTTCAGCATGACAACTTGTAAGGGTTGTGGGTTTTGAGACATAGTCTTTTACTCTTTGTAATGTCATCCCGGACTAGTTTCGGGATCTCGTCTTTTCATAATGATTAGACCCTGATCCGCCACGGCGGATAGGGTGACGAGAATAGGTTTTTTAGTAGCGTTTTAAAAATGGTAAACCCAAAAATGATACTCAAGAAAATTTTAGTGCTAGGTATAATCTTTTGGGCAGCTTATCCTCTTTATGCCGGGCTTACGATAACTCCGTCAAGAGCGGAAGTAAGTTTGAAAAACGGCGAGTCCGCCAATGCCACATATAACGTTAGGAATGATTATGTTACCCCTGTAGATATTGAGATAACAACAAAAGACTGGTTTATTCTTCCTGAAAATAAAGACAAAGGCATAAATGTAACAAAGTGGCTCAGCGTATCAAGCAAAACTTTTCATTTAAATCCCGGGGAAAACAGAGACTTAAACTATAAGGTTGAAGTTTCATCAAGCGCGCAAGGGTCAATGGTAGGTATGATTTCTTTTTTAACTTCTTCGGGAGTAAATCAGGGTATTTCTTTAGTTATAAGCGTGCCGGTTTTTGTTACGGTTTTGGGCACGGAGAAAAAAGACTGGGATATAGAAAATCTTAAAATTAGTTTAAATGGCAGAAAACTTCAGGTTTCCTGCGATGTAAAAAATACAGGAAACATTCATCTTCGCCCTGCGGGTTTTATTGAAGTTATGTCCGGCAAAAGAAAAGTTTTAAATTTTAATTTTATGGAAAGCAGGCCTATTTATCCCGGTTCAAGCCGGACGGTATTGGCAAACTCAAGTTCAGAGATAGGCGCGGGAAACTACGGATTTATTGTTCATATGTCCTGCGCAGGCCAGGAAAAAATTGTAGAGAAAAATGTTAAAATAAAAAAAACCGGAGAAATAACCGTTAAATGAGAAAGATTAGTTTTATTTTATTGCTTTTATCAATTGTTGTTTTGGCGAATACTTCTTGGGCGGGAAGTATAGGAAATAAAGTTTATGGAATTTATTCTGAGACTTTCCCGGGTATCCTTTACGATGTAGAAAACACAACTTATACCGCTTCCGATCCTGATGGGGGGTATTTGGCCACATGGGGAGCCACTATGCCTACGGTAACTCAAGAGACCGATTTTCCTAAAGAGGGTAGCAGTTATACTAAAATAGTCAGTAATACTGGACAAAATGGTCTTTGGGTTCAGTTTGGTTATGATCCGCGACAGTTCCCTACTAAGATACCTACAGATATGAGTGTTTATAAAGACGGAAAAATTTGTTTTTGGCTGATAAATGATACTACGGTTACGCTTAAAATAGAATGGACGGGAAACTCGGCAACCAAAAGTATTGACACAATGCACAGCACTTGGACATTTATGACTGTTGATTTATCAACGACTATCTGGCCTAACATAAATTTTTCGGCTATAAAAGTACCCTTAGGGTTTCATTTTACCAGAGCCGATACTACAGGCACAGTTTGTTATGATAACTTTGTCTGGATAAGTTCTCGGCCAGGCACAGTCGGAGTAAATTTGAAAAATATATCTGACAATTTTACTACAAACCAGATTACCTGGAGCAATGTTGATTTAGGCGCAACGAATCATTGGAAGGCTGCCGATCAATATATAGAACTTGATCTTCAAAATTATGCTACAGGCTGGGCGATTCAGATTTATACAGATAACTTAGCTGTAGATGCAACACCGCAATACTCCGGCGCTGGTGACCCTGCCGGTCTGATTGACTTGTCTAGCACTACAGTGGCTTTGCCTATGTGCTGGCGTATAGTTGATGTTACAACAAATACATACAATATGTATGAAGGGACAGATAATAAGCTTTATAGCGACAGTTTCGGAGGGCAGACTGGAGGATACAAATGTTTCCTCTGGATGAAAGACCAAGGTACAGCTAGCTTCCAAGACGGGGAAGACTATGTTATTGCGTGGGAAGACTTTAGAGGAATGCATCATGCGGAGGATATGTGGGGTGCTGGAGGAGGGTCTTATAACCCGAACTACATATATTTGGGAGCAAAATTTCTAAATACTACTACTCCTGCAACTTACAGAACAAGCAAGTTAACAATAGAGCTCTTTTATGAATAAGTTTCTTATATCATTTTTTTCAATAGTTATTTTTTCTTGCGGGGTTGCCTTTGCCTCATATTCCGGATCAATCTCGTCTTCTACTATAACCTGTTCGGTAACACTTTCCTCTCCGACTATACCGGCGATATCAATCAGCCACGTTCCTTTAACAAGCGTCACAACAAATTACGCGGTGATTAACGGAACAGTCACTTCTGCCAATGTTAATATTGATAATATTTATATTTTTTATTACCAGGACGGGACGAGCGTTTCATCAAATACGATATCTGTTGGAGGAAGCACGAGCACTTACGTTTTTAGTTCTACTTGCCCGGTTAACATATCATTAAGTTCAGTTAATTTCTATTACCGGATTTATGCGGTTGCATCAACGACCAATGCGTATTCTCCTTCCGGAGGAGGTTATTACACGGTTCCCATTGCGGGCCCCAAGATCATACACAGTCAAATCCAGAGGATTTCGCCTGTCAACAGGGTTGTCGTTGCCACCGGAACTGTAAGCGACTCGGTCGGTTTATGGTATGTTACTATGAGTCATTGGACAGACAGTTATTCTACGCCCACTGTCAGTACGATAACTATCCCGAATAGTTTTAAACTATATAATTTCCAATTCGCGACTTCAGCTAGAAGCGACGCAAATATATTTTATTATTATCTTAAAACCGTAAGCACTAGCAGTGATACAATACAAACCTCGATTTATACGGTTCCTATAAGTTCAAGTATAACCCAGGGGATTGCTTCAACAGGCGGAACAATAACACTTTATAACGGCGATCAAACAAAGGGTAATACTTCTTTAGTTGTTCCACAAGGAGCCTTATCAGCTTTAACAAATATTACCATTGAAGAACTTTCTCCGACGGATACTTCTGTTCCGTACAGGGAAAACATAAAACCTCTCTCCGCTTTCAAATTTACGCCGGAAGGCTTGAGGTTTGATAAGAACGTAACATTAAATATTTATTACCCGAATGTAAACTGGACCGATGCCCAGAAAAACAATTTAAAGATAATGTGGTGGGATGGTTTTGATTGGCGGGTTGTAGGCGGGACCGTTAATATTCAAACTAACATTGTTACCGCATATATCACGCATTTCAGCCTTTACGGAATATTTTCTGCTCCGTCGCTTTCTGATGACGATTATCGGCCGAAAGAAAAAATAATTACGCCTAATCAGGACGGCATAAATGATATCGCGACCTTTGGAGGGCTTTCGGGCGACGATAGTGTGAATATTTTTGATGTTAGAGGCAGAAAGGTCCGTAAAATAAGCGACACAAATATTTGGGACGGAAAAGATGACTCCGGCAGTTTTGTTGAAAGCGGAGTCTATGTATATCAGATTAAAGCTAACGGCAAAACAATAAGCGGAGTTATTGCAGTAGCTAAATGAGACAGTAATGAGTAATTAGTTCATAGTTCGTAGAAAAGACTTTAAATGATTTGGCATTTATCTAATAACTACGAACTAATAACTATGAACTGCGAATGAGGAAAAAGTGAAAAGGATTTGCACAATATTATCAATTCTAATAATTACGAATTCGCTCTTTGGGGCATTCAACGACTCCGGCTGGGGAGTCCGGCCGCAGGGTATGGGCGGGGCGTTTACTGCTGTGGCAAATGATTCAAACGCAAATATATTTAACCCGGCAGGCATTGCCCAGCCTGAAAATCACGAGCTTTCATTTACATCTTCAAAACTTTTTACAGGTCTTGAGGGGGTGGATATCGGGCAGAATTTCTTGAGTTATATCCACCGCGTAAACGATAATGTCGGAAATTTCGGTTTTTCTTGGGCATCGCTATACTCCCAAAATCTTTACAGGGAAGACACAATAGCTATTTCATACGGCAGATTTTTAAGCGATTTATTTAAAGTAGAAACTTTTGATATCGCATGCGGAGCAAACCTGAAATACTTAAAACATGAATATACAACTGATGAAAGAACTGCCAACGACCCGGTTTTTAGCGGGGGAAATTCTAAAGGCGCGCCGACTATGGATTTGGGTTTTCTGACCTTATTTCCTGACACGGGACTATTCTTTGGTCTTGCGTTAAGAAATTTGACTTCTCCGGATGTAGGGCTTAAAACTTCTGATATAGTACCTATGGAAACAGCTTTTGGTGTCGCATTTTTTAGAGAAAGAATGCCTTATCTAACTCTTCCGACATGCACTTTGGCTTTAGATTTCGTCAGCCGCGATAAAAACTTTGACTATCGTTTCGGAATTGAAACGTGGATTTTTAACGGAAATCTTTCCGTTCGTTCCGGAATTAACCCGCAGGAATTTTGTTTCGGATTAGGGCACGAGCTTTTAATAAAAGATAACAGCAGGCTTGAAATAGATTACGCTTTTTCTCTTCCTCTGGAAGTGGAACAATCAAGCGGTTCCCACCGTCTAGGAATTACACTCCGTTTCCCATAAAATAAAAGTTTTGAGTTCTGGTTTTTAATTGTAAGTGCGCAAACCTTACTAAGTCTGTCATTCCCGAATGCCGTGATCGCCTGTCCGCCTTGTGCGGAGGAATCCAGTTTTTGTTTTAATGGATCCCCAATTACGATCCTTGGGGATGACTTTTCAAGTCATTTGACAATATAACAGGTTTTGTGATAATATATTCGCTCAGTTTTGTTTTATTAAATGTTTTAAGCCTTCAACTAATTACTAAGTACTAATCACCAATTATTGTATTTAAAGTTTGCATCAGTTGTTTTTTTGCCGTTAACTAATTACTAAGCGCTAATCACTAATTACTGTAGTTAATGGGGACGTGGTGTAGCCTGGTTTAACACGCTGCCCTGTCAAGGCAGAGATCGCGAGTTCAAATCTCGTCGTCCCCGATTAAATAGGGACAGACACCTATTTTCGTTGACATCAATCATAAGAAGAGATATAATTTACTCATGCCAAGAATCGCAAGAGTTGTAGCCGCAGGATACCCCCATCATATTACCCAAAGAGGAAACTACAGACAAAGGATATTTTCTAGTGATATTGACCGAAAAAAATATCTGTCTCATTTAAAAAACGAAAGTAAGAGTTATGGTTTGGTTATATTGGCATATTGCCTTATGCCAAATCACGTTCACTTTATCGTAATTCCTGAAAAAGAAGATTCAATGGGCAATGTCTTTAAATATGCTCATATGAAGTATTCCCAGTATTATAACAAGAAAATGTGTACACAAGGACATTTGTTTCAAGGGCGATTTTTCTCATCTGTAATGGATGAACGACACACCCTGGCATGCGCCCGCTATATCGAAAGGAATCCGGTGCGCGCAAAGATGGCTAAAAATCCGAATATGTGGAACTGGTCCAGCGCAAAAACGCACTCAGGAATAGATAAACACGATGAATTAGGGGTAAACAGACTCTTTGATTATATTGAAGAAAAACAAAAAAATTGGGGAAAATTTATAGAGCTGTCTGATGATTCTAATGAAATAAAACAAATAAGGGAGCAAACAAGAAAGGGAAGGCCTCTAGGCAGTAATAATTTTATATTTGAACTTGAGGGGAAACTTAAGAGATTTCTGAAGCTAAAGCCAAAAGGCAGGCCCAAAAAGAGAATTGAAAAATAGGTGTCTGTCCCTATTAAAAAAATGCCGAAATTTAATAAATACACCCAAACTGCAGTTAAAGCGGCTATAGCCGGCGGGAAAATTCTGCTCAAATACTATAATAAGCCGTTAACAGTAAATTTTAAAGGTAAGTTTGACCCCGTAACTATTGCTGATAAGCTGTCACAGAAAGTAATAATAGAAAATGTAAAAAGGGATTTCCCTAATCACAGTTTTCTGGCTGAAGAAGATAATAACTTATCCTGCGATATGGAAAACTGCTGGGTAATAGATCCCCTTGACGGCACTGTTAATTTTATACATAAAATACCTCTTTTCTGTGTTTCAATAGCCTATAAATATAAAAATAAAATAATTTCGGGAGTAATTCATTGCCCGGTGCTTAAAGAGACATTTATTGCCGAAAAAAATAAAGGGGCATATTTGAACGGGAAAAAAATTAGTGTTTCTTGCGTAAATAATTTAGCACGCTCATTGGTAGTAACCGGTTTTCCTTACGATAGATCAAGGCTCAAAAGGGTTATTAAAAATCTGGGAAATATTCTTGGAGAAACTCAAGGAATAAGAAGACTAGGTTCTGCCGCGATGGATTTGGCTTACGTGGCATGCGGCCGATTTGAGGCGTTTTGGGAAGAAGGCCTTAATCCCTGGGATTCTGCGGCAGGAGCTCTAATAGTTGAAGAAGCGGGAGGAAAAGTAACAGACTACAACGGTGAAAAATGTTTTGAGAAGAAACGTCATATACTTGCTACTAATGGTTTAGTTCATAAGAAAATGTTAAAATATGTTTCAATAAAACAGGGGTAAGTGTTAAGTGATAAGAGGTAAGTAAAAATATTAGGCAGGTACATTTTAATGACAAATAAAATTTGGTGTTGTCTATATACAAAAAGACTAAGATATTTCCTGAAGATGAAAAATTCGGTTTGGTATCTCAACTTAGAAGATCAGCAGGTTCCATCCCATCAAATATTGTAGAAGGATTCAAAAGAAACAGTAGAAAAGAGTATTTGCATTTTCTTAATATAGCTGAGACTTCTTTAGAAGAAACAAAATATCATTTAATTTTAAGTAAAGATTTAAATTATTTAGAGGAAAATGCTTATAATTTACTTAA